>NZ_JBHWIR010000130.1:0-2604 GCF_042731835.1 Kitasatospora sp. NPDC059817
TTGTGTGGGTGTGTGTGCTTGTGTGTGTGCTCGCGCGCGCCGGGGGGGGGGGGGGCGCGCGGCGCGGGGGGGGGGGGGGGGGGGCGGGGGGCGCGCCGGGGGCGCGCCCCCCCCCGTCGCAGGGGGGTGAGGAAGTCGCGGGGGGTGAGCAGGTCGCGGGGCGGTGAGCAGGTCGCCGGGTGGGGTGAGGAGGGAGAAGGGAGGTGGACCACACGGGGGGCGACAGCGGTACGGCCGCAGGTCCGGGCGGACCGGACGGCGGCGGCGGGTGTCGGGTCGGTGCGGCCAGGGGGTGCGTCCCTCGCTCGGGTGCGGCGGACCGGGCACGCTGGTCCTGGACGGGACCGGCCGCCGGAGCTCCCCCGCTCCCGGACCGTCCCGAATCCCCCTTGCCGCGGCCTCAGTTGGACATCACGGGCCCGGCGTGCCACCGACGGTACCCAGGGGTGCGGGGTGGGCCGACCTCGGGCACCGTCCCTTCACCCGCACTGCACACCGGCCGCGCTTTCCGCCGCGGAACGGCCGGTTCCCCGGGTACACCAGCACGATCGGCGCCCACTTGTACGAACCCGGCTCCGCCTCCCCTCCCCCGGACGGCCGCAGCGACCTGCGGTTTCACCCCCTGGGCCGGCTTCCACATTCTGTTGAACCTCCCCTTGACGCCCCGCCGAGCCCAGCCGTACCGTATTTCCACATACAGAAACCGTTCTTCCGTATGGTGGAATTCTGGAGATGAGCCCTCCGACCCACTGCGGGCCGACGCAGGAGAGACCCGATGCCTCGTATGACAGCCGCCCGCGCGGCCGTGGAGATCCTCAAGCTCGAAGGCGTTGAGGTCGCGTTCGGCGTGCCGGGCGCAGCCATCAACCCCTTCTACGCCGCGCTCAAGGCCTCCGGCGGGATCAGGCACACGCTGGCCCGGCACGTCGAGGGCGCCTCCCACATGGCCGAGGGCTACACCCGCGCCAAGGCCGGCAACATCGGCGTCTGCATCGGCACCTCGGGCCCGGCCGGCACCGACATGATCACCGGCCTGTACTCGGCGATCGCCGACTCCGTCCCGATCCTGTGCATCACCGGCCAGGCCCCCGTCGCCCGCCTGCACAAGGAGGACTTCCAGGCCGTCGACATCGCCTCGATCGCCAAGCCCGTCACCAAGGCCGCCACCACCGTGCTGGAGGCCGCACAGGTCCCCGGCGTGTTCCAGCAGGCCTTCCACCTGATGCGCTCCGGCCGTCCGGGCCCGGTCCTGATCGACCTGCCGATCGACGTCCAGCTGACCGAGATCGACTTCGACCCCGAGGCCTACCAGCCGCTCCCCGTCTACAAGCCGGCCGCCAACCGGATCCAGATCGAGAAGGCCCTCGCGCTGCTCCAGGCGTCCGAGCGCCCGCTGATCGTCGCCGGCGGTGGAGTCATCAACGCCGACGCCGCCGAACTGCTGCGGGAGTTCGCCGAGCTGACCGGCGTCCCCGTGGTCCCGACCCTGATGGGCTGGGGCATCGTCCCCGACGACCACGAGCTGAACGCCGGCATGGTCGGCCTGCAGACCTCGCACCGCTACGGGAACGAGAACTTCCTCGCCTCCGACTTCGTCCTGGGCATCGGCAACCGCTGGGCCAACCGCCACACCGGCGGCCTGGACGTCTACACCGCGGGCCGCACCTTCGTCCACGTCGATGTCGAACCCACCCAGATCGGCAGGATCTTCGCCCCCGCCCTCGGCATCGCCTCCGACGCCAAGGCCGCACTGGAGCTCTTCCTCCAGGTCGCCCAGGAGCTCAAGGCCGCCGGGCGGCTCAAGGACCGCAGCGCGTGGGCCGCCGCCACCCAGGACCGCAAGGCCCGGCTCCAGCGCCGCACCCACTTCGACGACGTGCCGCTCAAGCCGCAGCGCGTCTACGAGGAGATGAACAAGGCGTTCGGCCCGGACACCCGCTACGTCACCACCATCGGCCTCTCCCAGATCGCCGGCGCCCAGCTGCTGCACGTCTACCGGCCGCGGCACTGGATCAACTGCGGCCAGGCCGGCCCGCTCGGCTGGACCATCCCGGCCGCGCTCGGCGTCGCCACCGCCGACCCCGAGGGCCAGGTCGTCGCGCTCTCCGGCGACTACGACTTCCAGTTCATGGTCGAGGAGCTGGCCGTCGGCGCCCAGCACCGCATCCCGTACGTCCACGTGCTCGTGAACAACGCGTACCTGGGCCTGATCCGCCAGGCGCAGCGCACCTTCGACATCGACTTCCAGGTCAAGCTGGAGTTCGAGAACATCAACGCGCCGGAGCTGGGCGTCTACGGCGTGGACCACGTCCGGGTCGCCGAGGGCCTGGGCTGCAAAGCGATCCGGGTCACCGAGCCCGAGGGCCTGCTGCCGGCCTTCGAGGAGGCCAAGAAGCTGGCCGCCGAGTTCCGCGTCCCGGTCGTCGTCGAGGCGATCCTGGAGCGGGTCACCAACATCTCGATGGCCGCCGCCGACATCGACAAGGTCAACGAGTGGGAGGAGATCGCCACCCTCCCCGAGCACGCGCCGACCGCTGTCAAGCCGCTCGTGCTCTGAGCCCGCCGTGGGCCACTCGGGGCGGGCGCCGGGGGGCCCCCCGGCCC
>NZ_JBHWIR010000130.1:2614-3880 GCF_042731835.1 Kitasatospora sp. NPDC059817
GGGGGGCGTTGTGTTGCCCCCCCCCGGGGTGGCCCCGCGAACCCACCGGGTACCAACCGGGTGACGCCCGCACGCGACCGCCCAGCCGCGACCGCCGCGCACGGGCCCGGAACCCCGGGAGAGACACCATGCCCTTCACCATGGACAGGGCCGAGCGCGAGCGGTTCCTCGCCGCACCGCACGTCGGCGTGCTGGCCGTCGACTCCGGCACCGGACCGGACCGGGGCCCGCTGGCCGTACCGGTCTGGTACTCCTACGTCCCGGGCGGCCTGCTCACCGTCATCACCGGCCGCGACTCCGTCAAAGCCCGACGGATCCGGGCCGCCGGGCGGTTCACCCTCTGTGCCCAGCACGAGCAGCACCCGGCCGCCTACGTGAGCGTCGAGGGCCCGGTGGTGGCGATCGAGGACCGGCTCGACCCGGACGAGTGGGCCGCCCTCGCGAACCGCTACCTGCCGCCCGAGGCCGCGCGCGACTACCGCGCCTCCGCCCGGGAACAGTTGGCCGCCGACATCACGCTCCGGATGCGCCCCGAGCACTGGTCGAGCGCCGACTTCTCCGCCTTCGGGGCCGATCTGCCGGAAGACCGGTAGGTCGGGCCCGGTCCAGGTGGTCACGGCCACTACGGTGGCTCGGCGAGACTCCGTTCCACACACCTGCCGAAAGGACCACCCCCGTGAGCCTGTACGACATCCCGCTGCGCACCCTCACCGGCGAGCCCACCTCCCTGGCCGAGTACAAGGGCAAGGCACTGCTGATCGTCAACGTCGCCTCCAAGTGCGGCCTGACCCCGCAGTACACCGGCCTGGAGAAGCTCCAGCAGCGGTACGCCGCGCGCGGGTTCACCGTGCTGGGCTTCCCCTGCAACCAGTTCGCCGGGCAGGAGCCGGGCAGCGCCGAGGAGATCCAGACCTTCTGCTCCACCACCTACGGCGTCACCTTCCCGCTGTTCGAGAAGATCGACGTCAACGGCGACGACCGGCACCCGCTGTACCGGCAGCTCACCCAGGTCGCCGACGCCGAGGGCGAAACCGGTGACGTCAGCTGGAACTTCGAGAAGTTCCTGGTCTCCCCCGACGGCACCGTGGCCGCCCGCCTGCGGCCGCGCGTCGAGCCGGAGTCGGCCGAGCTGACCGCCGCGATCGAAGCCGTCCTGCCGGCCTGATCCACCCACCGAGGGGGCCGCCCCCCGCGCCCCCCCCCCGCCCGGGGGGCGGGTGGGTACCCCGACCCGCCGCGACCCCCCCCCACGGGCGCGGATCACCA
>NZ_JBHWIR010000130.1:3890-11950 GCF_042731835.1 Kitasatospora sp. NPDC059817
GTCTCGCGGGATGGGGCGGAGGTCACCGCGGCTTTCTATGCCGACGGCCCGCCATTATCCACCCCCCTACGCCCGGGCCCGGGCAACCCGCCCGGGGCCGGTCCGTCGTTCCGTTCCCGGCCCGGCCGGCATCACCCACTGGCGCTGCTGATCCCAACCCTCCATCGGTGTCCACTCGTGCTCCAGGATCGAGTAGGTGATCGAGTCACGCCAGGCGCCGTGGACGAAGACGTGATCGCGGATCCGCCCGTCCTCAGTCATGCCCGCTCGCAGTAGGGTGCGTGCGGAGGCCTCATTGAGCGGGGATCGGGCTGCCCAAATGCGGTGCATTCCCAGGACGTCGAAGCCGAGCGCGCACAGCAGATGGACGGTCGCCGTGCCGAGGCCCTTGCCCCACTCGGCGGGATGGAGGGCGAAGCCGACGGTGGCGGCCTGCTGCGGCTCGGTGGCCAATCGGGCGTAGCCGATCAGCCGATGCTCACCGAGGTGGGTGACAGCAAGGCCGTACTCGGTCCTCGGGCCGTCCTTCGCCGTCATCCTTACCCCGGTCCTCGCCCCTTGGGGCGGAGCACATTGGCGCGTTGGATATCCCAAGGGCTGCCCAACGCGCCGCCCTCGACCGGGGGGTCGAGGGCCAGTCATCTGGTGATCGCGGAGAGCCGCCTTCGCAGGGGCTCCTCCAGGTCGAGGTTGTCGCCTCGAGTAATGGTCTGCAGCAGTTCAGTGATGACGACAAGTTCGGCAAACTGCCCGGCTGGCGTGTCGAGGATGTGGGCGATTCGGTGACGGACCTGGGCGGCGGTGTCCGGCACGAGGACGCTGTACGAGTACAACAGTGCCGCGTCGTACCCGGCAGGCGCGACGCCCCAGCCTTCCCAGTCGAGGACGGTGAGGGTCGGGCCCGTGAGGTTGGCCCAGTGCAGGTCACCGTGGGCCGTCGTCCAGGCAGGCACCCTGGTGTCGATCGGGATGCCCAAGTACTGGGGCATGGCGCGGTCCAGGTATTCCTGCCGGACCGCCACCCGGTCGCTGGGGACGGCGGCGATGGCGTCGAGGGCGGTGCTGAGCCCGTCCCACCAGGTGTGGTCCAGGTCAGGTGGTTCCCGGAGGATCGGCTCGTGGGTGGCGATGGTGGAGGCGGTGATCTTGTCGTACAGCTCCGCCAGGTAGCCGTGCTCGCCCTCGGTCCAGGTACGCCGCTCCCGCAGGCGTGGCCTGGGTACCGCAGGAGGCATGAGCCGTTCCGCCTCCTGCGGTCCCTCCCAGAGCTTTCCGCCGGCCTTGTCGGCAGGGGCCGACACCAGGCGGAGCCAGCCCTCGCCGGTCGCCGTGGCAACCGGGCGGCTGAGGGTGCGTCCACGCCAGCCCCACGCTTCGCGGGAGCCGATCGGCCTCGCGTTGAAAACGGTTGCTGCTACGGCGTGCATCTCACGCATCCGCCTGGCGGTGTCCGGCTCAGGTTCCGAGTACATCAACGACCCTTCGGAGTACGTCCGGAGACAACGGCGGTCGGCCAACAGCTTCGACGGCCCCCATCCAGTGTTCCGGGTTCCCCGTCGACAGGAGTACACGCTTCACCCCTGGGGCTGAAGCAACGACGGCGAGGGCGGTCTCGGCACTGGTCTTGCCCGGGGCGATCAGCTCGGACAGTTCAGGAGTGGCCAGGCCCGGGATCTCACCGCCGTGGAGCGGGGCGGAGGCGAACACCTCCAGCCCCGCAGCCAGGGCATCGGCCAACGGGCCGTGACCGTCGAGAGCCTGGGCGATGGGCGCGAGGTGGACAAGGGAGACCGGGAGCTGGATGGCCCACAGGTGATGATTCGGCCCGCCGGCCTTGATCGCGAGTTCGATCAGCGCGGGTACGTCGAAGAGACCGCTGCTGAAGCCGCGCCAGGTCGCCACACCATAGGCGCTGATGATCTGTTGGCTGCACGCCTCCTCCAGAGCCAGGAAGGCGTTGTAGAGCCGGCCGGTGATCTCGCCGTCCGGGCAGGCGTGCTCGGGGTTGTGGACGAACACCAGGTCGGGTACCCGGCTGAGCATGAGCTTGGAGCGCGTGAGCTGCCAGGCGATGTAGTCCGGGGTGAGGCAGTACCCGCGCTGGGCGTCCGCCGCGGACAGGGCACCGGCTCGTACCCCGATGTGCCTGGTGCCGGCCGGGACGAAGCCCACCTTCGTGGAGACGCACAGATTCGGGTAGGCAGCCAGAGCCACTGCGAGCGACGCCTCCGCCCGGCCGCCTGCGTAGTTGGGCGCCGTGTCCACCCAGTCGGCACCTCGGGAGGCGGCCATCAACGCTGCCTCGGCCACATCGAGGCAACGGTAGGTGCCGAGGCCCAGCCGGGCGGTCATCGTAGGCCTCCGATCGCGGCGGCCTGGCCGTCGACCAGCTCCGTCACGACACCGGCCGCCTGTCCGAGAGCAACGCCCGCGGCCTGCGCGAGATCGGCCAGCCGGTGAGGTTCCCCATCGGCGAGGAGCGCGAGCATCGGCTCGGCCCTGGCGGCAAACGTCCACTCCTCGCCGCCAGCGGTCAACCGGACGGTGTCGTCGGGCAGAGCCCTGAGCACGGGCCGCGTGGTGACCAGGCGTACCTGCAGGTCGGCATCCGGCGGGGCCGCCATGATGTGGGGCAGCGACGGCACGAGCCGGGCTCGCTCGGTGGCGTCGCGAGCGGAGGAGAAGCGGGCGATCAGGTCGTCGCTCTCCAGCTCGGTCGCGATGAGCTTGCCGATTGTGTCGAGGAAGGCGCGCTGCTCCTCGGCGGCCCCGAAGCGCGGGACGTCCGCCCGGACGGTCTCGTGGGCACGCAACATCTCCGACAGCCAGGTGATCAAGTCGGCACCCGTCGTGCTCTGCAGCCCGCACGTGACGTGCAGCGAGTGCTGGCCCTCGGAGGCGGCGACGGCGTGCCACCAGCCCCGAGGCAGATAGAGCACATCGCCAGCGGTGAGAACCAGATCAGCGACGGGCTCTTCGGGCGGCGGCTCGGGCGTCTCGACGTCACGGTGCATCGGCACCGTGCGGGTGGGACCGTAGATGCGCCAGCGCTTCGCGCCGTCGAGCTGGACGACGACCACGTCGTGATCGTCCCAGTGGACGCCGAAGCCCTCGATCCCGGTCCAGGAGGCGTACAGGTTGACCTGCACGCCGGTTCGCAGCCGGCGCTCAAGCTGGCTGGCCAGAGCACCGATGCCGGGGTGAAGTTCCTCGACGGCGTCCAGGACCAGCGTGGCACCCTCGGCGAGCCTCTTGTGCAGCTCGGAGGGCTGGAGCTGGTACCAGACGGTGCTCCGCCGGGTGGTGATCGGCCGGGAGTACGTGTGCGCGGGCACCTGCTCCCCATTGGCGGCGAGGCGGAAGCGAGGCGGTTCGAACCGGTGGTGGGTCAGGATGGTGTTGAGGTCATCCCAACTCATGAGTCCGGCGAGCGACGCGGCTTCGCCGCGTGCGACCTTGAAGCTGCGGCCGAGCGTCTGGGCGAGGAAGTCATCCCCGCCCAGACGCTCAACCACCGAGAAGTGCTCGGCGGTCATCGTGATACAGCCGTCAGTCGTTGGTGTCGGTTCGGCCGGTGGAGCCGCCGTCCGACGGCTGCTCGCCACGCGAGCGGGCCGCGGCGACCTTCGTACGGGCGACCAGCAGGCCGTCGCCCTCCGGCTCGGTGCTGGTCGTCAGGTTCTCGAGCATGAAGCACTCCTTCAGGATCATGGGGCGGGCGGCTGCCCAACCCCCGTCGTTGGTGCAGCGATGGATCCGTTGCCAGGACAAGCCGCTGGCAAGGAACCTCAGGTGCTTGTGCCGCACGGCTGTTGACCAGCGCGGCCACCTGCATCCCCCCAAGCCCGCGTCGGGGCGGGAGGAGGTCTTGTCAGGCACTCGGCAGCACGCGAAAGCCGAACGGGGCAGGGGTGACCGCTTGGCGAGTGGTGACGGACATGAGTGCGGACCTTTCACCGGGACGAGGTCGGCAGCGGGCCGATTCGCGCCGGGATTCACCCGGCAGGTATCTACAGAACCGCCTCCAACGCCGGTGAACCAGAGCAGAATTGAAGCGGAAATGAGGCATCCGTGCTGCAAATGCGGGCATGACCTGGCCTGTTATGGCTGCAGACGAACTGACGTACCTCTGGAGGACGCGCGATGGCATCCAGGAGGTCCCGGCTGATCCAGCGCAGGGAGGCGGTCGGCCACACCCAGGAATCCCTGGCTGAAGCCCTTGATGTGGACCGTACGACCGTGGGGCGATGGGAGAGCGGCAGGGGTGCCCCACAGCCCTGGATGCGGCCGAAGCTCGCCCGCGCCCTGGAACTCTCGGTCGACCAGTTGGCCGACCTGCTGGCAGCATCCCCTGCAGCCGCCAAAGCAGTTCCACCGCTCAGCAGCGTCGGCGAAGCGTCGCTTCCTGTGCCTGACCTGCGCACGGAACGCCACAACGATCTCGTAATGGCCGTGGCAACCGACTCGGCGGAGTCCGCGTTCTTCCTCCGCTTCGCGAGCGCCTCCAACGTGGATGACACGCTGCTCGAACAGATCGACGCGGACATCGCGAGGCTGGCAGGGGACTATGTGAGCAAACCGGTGTCCGAGCTCTTCCACGACATCGGGACCCTCCGGCGAGGAGTGTTCGACTTACTCCGAGGCCGCCAACACCCGTACCAGACAAGCCATCTCTACCTACAGGCCGGGCGCCTCTGCGGCCTGGCCACTCATGTCGCCCTCGACCTCGGCCAGTACACGGCCGCAGCTACGCATTCGCGAACGGCCTGGCGTTGCGCGGAGTCAGCCGGCCACAACGGTCTCCGGGCCTGGATCCGATCCGTCCAGTCCCTGATCGCCTACTGGCAGCAGGACCACCGCCAGGCCGCCGAGCTGGCCAGAGCCGGACTGCCGTACGCGGACAGCGGGACGATCGCAGCTCGTCTGCTCAGTCTCGAAGCACGGGCCACCGCCGCGCTCGGAGACAGCGCGAGCGCGCTACGAGCCGTGGAAGCTGCCGAGGCGGCGCGGAGCACAGTAGCCGCCGTGGATCTTCCCGGTGTGTTCACGTTTCCCGAGGCCAAGCAGTGGACCTACGCCGGCACCGCCCTCCTTGCCCTGGGCGCCCGGTCGCATGTGAACCGCGCCATCGAGGCGTCCTCCAGGGCCATCGACCTGTACGAGTCCGCACCGCGGCAGGAACAGTCCTCCGGTGACCTGCTGGCCGCCCGCCTTGACCTCGCCAACGCCCACCTCGCCCACGGCGACCTCGACGGCGTGCAGGAGAAGCTCTCGGTGGTGCTGGACGCCGCACCGGACCGGCGAACAGCGAGCATCTCCAGCCGCCTTCGGGCGCTGAGCGTCCGTCTTGCCGAGCCCGCCTACGCAGGCTCCCCGATCGTCCTGAGTCTCCGTGAGAATGTCAGAGAAGCCTGCTCTCGACCCGCACTCACGAATCCTCCGGAGCTGCCCCAGTGACGAGCAACACCGCACAGCAGGACGCCGCAGTCGCCGACAAGTCCATCCTCGCGAACAGCGCCTACGCCGACGGACGCCACTTGGCCGCCCGCCAGTCCATCTACCGGTGGCAGCAACCGCATTACGACCTGCCCGGGATCGTCCTCGAAGAGCTGGCCGGCACAAGCGGGATCGTCCTCGACGTCGGCTGCGGCAACGGCAAGTTCGTCAGTCGCCTACACAAGGACCGTCCGGACCTTCAGGTCATCGGGATGGACATCTCGGCGGGCATCCTCGCCGACGTCGAGAAGCCGGTTCTGGTGGCCGACGCCCAGTTCCTGCCCTTCGCCGACAATAGCGCCGACGCCTTGTTGGCCCTGCACATGCTGTACCACGTCGGTGACATCGAGGCCACGATCAAGGAACTGGCCCGCGTCCTCCGACCTGGCGGTGTGCTCATCGCCTCGACCAACAGCGACACCGATAAACAGGAGTTGGACCGGCTCTGGGCCCGGGCCGCAGGCGACATCCTCGGGATCCCCGAGGGGCCGGCGCGGGTCTCCCTCAGCTCCCGCTTCTCCCTGGAGAAAGCCCCCGGCTACCTCGGGACAACGTTCAAGGACATCCGGGTGCGGGAACTACCTGGCGCCATCGAGATCACCGATCCTGCGCCGATCGTTTCCCACCTCGCCTCCTACGAAGCGTGGGCTGACCAATGCGGCGTCCCTTTCCGCGAGACGGTCAGTCGGGCAGCAGAGATCGCTGCCGCCGCCATCAAGACAGAAGGCTCATTCAAGATCACGTGCCTCGGTGGCATTCTGACCTGCAGGCGGTAAGACGGCCAAGCGAGGTGGTCGCTGCCTAAAATGACAAGGTGATTTCCTCACGCCATCATGACTGCTCTGACTCATCCGGCCTCCCCCGGGGCGGAAAGAGCAGTCATTCATATGCCTTCTTTGTGTCTCGGATGAAATTAGGATGATTGCCGCTGTGCAGCTCTAGCCACGCGGTTCCCGCATCCATCTTTCCAATCTCGGCGCAGAGACTTCCAAGTGGCCCCGCCTACTGGCTCGATAATGTGAGCCAGTCCAGATCTGCTGATCGCAGCCGCTGTGGCGTCGGCCTATGACGATGTGTTACATGGCGTCGGCCTGCTGCGTACTTGCTAGACAGAAGGCGGTCCCCGGCCTTCACCTCCAGCTTGCTCCCCTCGGCCATGCCCCCTTCTCCCGGTCGACACGGCGTCTACTCGCATTGGTCATTTCATGACGAACCTTCACGTTGTCATCGCCATTCAAGAAGAAGAGCCGACACCGTCGTCGCCCGCCTGCGGCCCCGGGTCGAGCCGGAGTCGGCCGAGCTGACCGCCGCGATCGAGGCCGTCCTGCCGGCCTGATCCCCCCGCCGACGGACCGGCCCCGGGCGGGTGCCCGGGGCCGGTCCGTCGTTTCCCGGGGAGTGGATGCGCCGGGCGGCTGCGGCCTAGATGATCGGGGGCCGGCCGAGCCGGGTCATGGTCCACACCGTGCGCCAGCGCATCGGCTTGCGCCGACCGCACGGTGTGCGCCAGCCCTCGGCGAAGCCCGAGAACCAGGCCTTCAACCCGGTGGCGTTCCGGGTGCGGGCGACCGTGAGCGCGACCCACACGCCGAGGTAGACCGGCACCAGCAGCGCGGGCAGGTGGCGGCGCGCGAGGTACACGCGGTTGCGGGCGTTCACCCGGTAGAAGAACGAGTGGCGGGTCGGGCTGGTCCGAGGGTGCTGCAGCAGCAGCTCCGGTGCGTACAGCACCCGCCAGTCCGCGTCGAGTGCCCGCCAGGCCATGTCGGTCTCCTCGTGCGCGAAGAAGAACGCGTCCGGCCAGTCCCCGACCTGCCGCAGCATCTTCGTCGACAGACCATGGCCGCCGCCGAGGAAGCTGGTCACCTCGCCACCGCGCATCGGATCGCCGGCCCGCAGCCGGGGAACGTGGCGGCGCTGGGTAAGCCCGGTCTCGTCGGCGATCCGGAAGGACACGATGCCCAGCCCGGGGTCCGCCTCGTACAGCGCCTCGATCCTCGCGAACACGTCGTCGGCGACAAGCAGGCCGTCGTCGTCCAGGTCGATCACCGCGTCCACGTCGCGCAGGTGCTCCAGCGCCACGTTCCGGCCACCGGTCACCCCGAGGTTCTCGGCCAGCTCGACGCCCTCCACCCACGGCGGCAGCTCCGGCAACGGGCAGCCCTGGGCGACCACCACCGTCCGCGCCGGCCTGACGGTCTGCATCTCCACCGAGGCCAGCAGCGCGGCCAGTTCCTTCGGCCGCGTGCCCATGGTCAGGACCGCCACGCCCAGCTTGACGCCCACCGAAACTCATCCCTTCGAGGAAGCACACATGACCCGACGAACGCACCGCTCGGGCGCCGCGCCGCTCGGGGAACTCGCCGAGAAGCGGATGCCACCGGACCACCAGGTCATGGACCAGCCCACACTGAACCGGATCGCCGGGATGCGGCCCGAGGTCTTCGCCGCGCCGCCCACCCTGCCACACTCGCCGCTCATGTCGGTACCGGACGTCACCTGGTACTACCAGTCTCCGAACTGCGAAAACGCACCAGAAGGGGGGGGCGGGGGGGGGGCCCGGG
>NZ_JBHWIR010000130.1:11960-22196 GCF_042731835.1 Kitasatospora sp. NPDC059817
GGTGCCCGGGACTCTCTCGTTAAACAACATGACACCAAAGTACACACCCCCCCCCCCGGCGCCCGGGGGGGGGCCCCCCCCCGGCCCCCCTTCGCATAGCTGCGCAGCACCCCGTTCCGGAACGGGCGAAGATCAGCCCGTACCGAAGCGTGGGCGAGGGCGTATCACTCGCCGTCGGTGCCTACCGGGACCTGGTCCTCCCGGATAATGACGTGCTCCTCACCGTCGACCGTGATTTCAGTGCCTGCGTACGTGCCAGACGGAGTCTTGTCCTTGCTGTCCTCAGCCATGTCTCCTCCTTCAGTTCGACACGTTGTCGACCCGCACCGATCCTGCCATGACTGACAGTCACCGAACTATCAGCCTTGACAGATCAGAGGGAGCCCTGTCGATGCCGACTAGTCGACAGCATTCGCGACCTGATGGAACGTCAGAATTTCGAGAAGTCCACGTCACAGCAACAGGCGCGTCCCCGGCGGGAGTTCACCTGACCCGGCAGCATGGTGCAGATGCGCCAGCAGCGTCGTGCGCAGGGCCTCCGCCGCTCGGGTCAGCGGCACCTCGTGGCCGTGTGCGACGGCGATGGTGCGGCCCAGGCCCGGGGCGGCGAAGGGTGTGACGGACAGTCCCGAGCGGGCCGCGACCATTCCGGGGACGACCGCGGGGCCGAGTCCGGCCCGGACGAAGCCGAGGACGGCGTCCATCTCGCCGCCCTCCACCGCGAACTCCGGCTCGAAGCCGGCCGCCCGGCAGGCCGCCAGGGTCGCCTCCCGGACGTCGTAGCCCTCCCGGAACATCACCAGCGGGCGCCCCCGCAGCTCCGCCACCCGCGCCTTGCGCCGGGTCTGCCGCTCGGCGGAGACCAGCACCAGCTCCTCGTGCAGCAGTTCGGTGACGGCCAGCGCCGGTGCGGCCTCCCCGCTCGGCGGGGTGATGATCAGCGCGAGGTCCAGTTCCCCCGCCGCCAGCGAGCGGACCAGGTCCCGCGAGCCGCCTTCCCGGACCGCCAGCGCCACCCCCGGGTGGCGGTCCCGGAACACCCGCAGCACGTCCGGCACCAGGCTGGTGCACAGGCTCGGCGGCGCGCCGAGCCGCACCCGGCCGCGGCGCAGCTGGACCGTCTCCTGGACGGCCAGCCGGGCGCTCTCGGTGTCCGCGAGGATGCGCCGGGCCAGTGGCAGCAGCGCCTCCCCGGCGTCGGTCAGGGCGATGTTGCCCCGGGTACGGTGGAACAGTTCGGCGCCCAACTCCCTTTCCAGTGACCTGATCTGCTGGGAGAGCGAGGGCTGGGCGACGTGTGCCGCCTCGGCGGCCCGGGTGAAGTGGCGGGTCTCGGCGACGGCCAGGAAGTAGCGGAGTTGCTGGAGCTGCACCCGACCAGGATAGGCCGCATCGATAGGCCACAGCTATCGTCACGAGCCGCAGCATGTCTTGGACGCACCCTGGTGGCCGTCCCTACCGTTGCAGCCATGACAACCGCGACTCGGACGGCCCGGCATCCGTCCACCCTGGCGACGCTCTGGCGGTCGACCGTCGGCAAGAAGGCGGTCATGGCCGTCACCGGACTGGCCATGCTGCTCTACCTGGTCGCGCACATGCTGGGCAACCTCAAGGTGTTCGCCGGCCCGGACGACATCAACGGCTACGCGGCCTGGCTGCGCACCATCGGACAGCCGTTCCTGGGCCACGAGTGGTTCCTGTGGATCGCCCGCTTCGGCCTGCTGGCCGCCGTCGTGCTGCACGGCGTCTCGGCCTACCAGCTCAGCCGCCGCGACCTCGCCGCCCGGCCGAGCAAGTACGTCCACAAGCGCCGCCGGGCGAGCTACGCGACCCGGACCATGCGCTGGGGCGGGGTGATCCTGGCACTGTTCATCGTCTGGCACATCCTCGACCTGACCACGCTCACCGTGAACCCCGCCGCCGAGCACGGCCGCCCGTACCAGAACATCGTGGCCTCCTTCGGCCAGTGGTACAGCTGCGTGATCTACATCGTCGCGATGCTCGCCGTCGGCCTGCACATCCGGCACGGCTTCTGGAGCGCCGCGCAGACCCTCGGCGCCAACAACGCCCGCCGGGACCGGGTGCTCAAGCTGACCGCCAACGGCCTGGCGCTCGCGCTGACCGTCGGCTTCCTGTCCGTCCCCGTGGCCGTGATGTTCGGAGTCGTCAAATGAGCTACCTGGACTACACCGTCGGCGAGCCCGTCGCCGACACCAAGGCCCCCGCCGGGCCGATCGAACAGCGCTGGGACCAGCGGCGGTTCGAGGCCAAGCTGGTCAACCCGGCCAACCGGCGCAAGCACACCGTGATCGTGGTCGGCACCGGCCTGGCCGGCGGCGCGGCCGGCGCCACGCTGGCCGAACAGGGCTACCACGTCGTCCAGTTCTGCTTCCAGGACTCCCCGAGGCGGGCTCACTCGATCGCCGCCCAGGGCGGCATCAACGCGGCCAAGAACTACCGCAACGACGGCGACTCGGTCCGCCGGCTGTTCTACGACACCGTCAAGGGCGGCGACTTCCGCGCCCGCGAGTCCAACGTGCACCGGCTCGCCCAGGTGTCGGTCGAGATCATCGACCAGTGCGTCGCCCAGGGCGTCCCGTTCGCCCGCGAGTACGGCGGTCTGCTGGACACCCGTTCCTTCGGCGGCGTGCAGGTCTCCCGCACCTTCTACGCGCGCGGCCAGACCGGCCAGCAGCTGCTGCTCGGCGCCTACCAGGCGCTGTCCCGGCAGATCGCCGCCGGGAACGTGGAGATGCACCCGCGCACCGAGATGCTCGACCTGCTGGTCGTCGACGGCCGGGCGCGCGGCGTCGTCGCCCGCGACCTGGTCACCGGGGCGATCAGCACCCACACCGCCGACGCCGTGGTCCTCGCCAGCGGCGGCTACGGCAACGTCTTCTACCTCTCCACCAACGCCAAGAACTCCAACGCCACCGCGATCTGGCGGGCCCACCGGCGCGGCGCCCACTTCGCCAACCCGTGCTTCACCCAGATCCACCCCACCTGCATCCCGCGCTCCGGCGACCACCAGTCCAAGCTCACCCTGATGAGCGAGTCGCTGCGCAACGACGGCCGGATCTGGGTGCCCAAGGCGCAGGGCGACACCCGGCCGCCGGCCGAGATCCCCGAGGACGAGCGGGACTACTACCTGGAGCGGATCTACCCGGCCTTCGGCAACCTGGTGCCGCGCGACATCGCCTCCCGGGCCGCCAAGAACGTCTGCGACGAGGGCCGCGGCGTCGGCCCCGGCGGGCAGGGCGTCTACCTGGACTTCGCCGACGCCATCCGCCGGCTGGGCCGGGACGCCGTCGCCGCCAAGTACGGCAACCTGTTCGACATGTACGAGCGGATCACCGCCGAGGACCCGTACCGGGTGCCGATGCGGATCTACCCCGCGATCCACTACACGATGGGCGGACTCTGGGTCGACTACGACCTGCAGACCACCGTCCCCGGCCTGTTCGCCGTCGGGGAGGCCAACTTCTCCGACCACGGCGCCAACCGGCTCGGCGCCAGCGCGCTCATGCAGGGCCTCGCCGACGGCTACTTCGTCCTGCCGCCCACCCTGAACGACTACCTGGCCCGCAACCCGCTGCCCGCCGTCCCCGCCGACCACCCGGCGGTCACCGAGGCCGAGGCCGAGGTCGAGGACCGGCTGAACCTCATCCTCGCGGTCGACGGCGACCGCACCCCCGACTCCTTCCACCGCGAACTCGGCGAACTCCTCTGGGACGAGTGCGGGATGGCCCGCGACGAGGCCGGGCTGCGCCGGGCCCTGGCGCGGATCCCGCAGCTGCGCGAGGAGTTCTGGCGCCGGATCAAGGTGCCGGGCACCGGGCAGGAGCTCAACCAGTCGCTGGAGAAGGCCAACCGGCTCGTCGACTACTTCGAGCTCGCCGAACTCATGTGCCTGGACGCCCTGCACCGCGCCGAGTCCTGCGGCGGCCACTTCCGCACCGAGAGCCAGACTCCCGACGGCGAGGCCGCCCGGCGCGACGAGGAGTACGGCTACGCCGCCGCCTGGGAGTTCACCGGCACCGGCGCCGCCCCCGTCCTCCACCGCGAGGCCCTCGACTTCGCGTACGTCCACCCCACCCAGCGGAGCTACGCATGAACCTCACCCTGCGCATCTGGCGCCAGCCGGGCCCGGACGCTCCCGGGTCGATGACGACCTACCAGGTCGGCGGCATCAGCCCCGACATGTCCTTCCTGGAGATGCTCGACAGCCTCAACGAGGAGCTGATCACCAGCGGGGACCAGCCCGTGGCCTTCGACCACGACTGCCGCGAGGGCATCTGCGGCGCCTGCGGCATGGTCATCAACGGCCAGGCCCACGGCCCCGAGCGGACCACCACCTGCCAGCTGCACATGCGGCACTTCCGGGACGGCGACACCATCGACGTCGAGCCGTGGCGGGCGGCGGCCTTCCCCGTGGTCAAGGACCTGGTGGTGGACCGCTCCGCCTTCGACCGGATCATCGGCTCCGGCGGCTACATCTCCGCCCCCACCGGCAGCGCCCCCGACGCGCACGCCACGCCCGTCCCCAAGGAGGCCGCCGACACCGCCTTCGAACACGCCGAGTGCATCGGCTGCGGCGCCTGCGTGGCGGCCTGCCCGAACGGCTCGGCGATGCTGTTCACCTCCGCCAAGGTGGTCCACCTCAACGTGCTCCCCCAGGGCGCGCCGGAGCGCGCCTCCCGGGTGCGGGACATGGTCACGGCCATGGACGCCGAGGGCTTCGGCGGCTGCACCAACACCGGCGAGTGCGCCACCGCCTGCCCCAAGGGCATCCCGCTGCCCAGCATCGCCGCGATGAACCGCGAGTTCCTGCGGGCCGCGCGCGGTTGACGCACCGCTTCGATCGGCCCCGTGCCCCGGGCCCCCCCCCCCCGGCGGGGGGGCCCCCGCGGGGCGCGGGGGGGGGGGGGGGGGGGGCGGCGCGGCTCGGCGCCCCCCGGGGGGCCCGCCCCGGCGGCCGCGGGGCGGGGGCCCGACGGCGTGCAGCGGGGCGTGTGGGGCATTCGCACGCTCCCCCGAGGGGTGGTGGATCGTCAGGTCCCGCGCCCGCGCCCGGGAATTCGCGCTACCGTGGTCCTCCGCTACGGAAGGACGGCATATGCCCGAGGTTCAGTCCTGTTCCGGTTGCGGCGGGTCCGGGGGGACCCAGAAGACCGAAGCCACGGTCGAACGGGACGAGGAAGGGAGCATGGTGCCGAGGATCCACACCTTCTGGTCGCCCTGCGGTCGGTGCCACGGATCCGGGACGGTGATCGCCGGATGAGGCTGGTCTTCGAGTGTGTCGAGTGCGGCGGACACTACCTGCCGCCCGAGAGCATGGCGTACCCGGACGGGCCCGCCTCCCCGATCTGGTGCTCGCACTGCCAGGCGGCCAAACGGTCCGCCGGCGTCCAGGAGGACCCGCTGCTCACCCGCGTGGCCCTGGCCGCCGCCCGGGCCGCACTCGCCCGGCGCACCGCCGAGGGCGAGCCCGCCGCGCGCGCCGACGTCCGCCCGTCCCGGCCGCCGCTGTCCCGCCGGGCCCGCTCCGGCCCGGGCGGGGTGCGCAGCAAGCTGGGCTGAGCACTCAGCCCCCGGGCTCGCGCTCGCGGGAAACCACCCCAGCCCGGAACCGCTCTAGAAGAGCGCCTCCTGGGTGTCCGGCTCCGGCGGGCGGACCCGCTCCTCCAGGGCGACCCCGGACGTCGGACGGCCGGAGACGGGCGCGAGCGTCCAGCCGGTGAGCAGCCGGGTGTCCAGCAGCAGCGGCCCCGAGCCGTCGGCCTGGTCCAGGAACAGGTGGCGGCCCACCGGCGGCCGCAGGGTGCCCGCGATCACCGCCCCGTCGGCCAGGCCGCCGACCTGCCGGTACGCCTCCGGTGCGCCGTCGGACAGCCCGAACCGCGCCACGTGGTCGACCACCGGGCGCTCGGCGAGCAGCTCCAGCGCGTGGCCGGCCAGCAGGCGGTGCGCCTGGGCCCGGGCCTCGGCCAGCACGGCCCGGCGGTACGGCTCATCGCCGTGCGCCCACCAGTGCTCGGTCTTCAGCCTGGCCTTGAACCGCTCGCGGGCCAACCCGGAGGCGGCGACGGTGAGTTCGGCGCGCCGGATGGCCGGCAGCCCGCCCCGGGCGGTGAACGCGCAGGCCAGCGCGCCCTGTTCGAGCAGTCGGCTGTCGCCGCGCTGTTCGGCCGTCAGGCCGATCTTCAGCAGGCCGTCGCCGAACCAGGCGAGGTAGAGCAGGTACGTCCGGCCGTCGTCGAGGATCTGGTCCCGGGCGAGGGCCAGGCCCCGGTCGACGCTCTGGCAGGCCGGGCACTGCACGGCGGCGCCGTCCGGCGCGATCACCGCGTGGTGCGGGCACGGGGTGCGCTCCGTCGCCCCGGCCAGCCACGCGCCGGTGCAGCGGCGCGGCCCGCCCAGCAGCCAGCCGACCTCCGCGCCGGGCGTGACGGCCCGCTCGTGCGTCTGGCCGCCGCGCACGGCGCCGAGCAGGGCGCGGCCCTCGTGCCAGCTCAGCCCTGTGGAGACCCAGCCGGCGGGCCGGTCCGGGTGGTGCTGCGGTGCGATCGTCACGGGCATGCCTCCCTCTCGAACCAGTGCAGAGTACCCGCCACCCCTGACAGTGCACCCGTGACAGTGCCCCCTGCTAGCCTCCGCGACCATGACGCCCGAGCCCGCCGCCCAGTCCCCCGTCACCGCCGACGACCTCGCGCTCGTCCTCCGGCTCGCCGCCGCCACCCTGCGCGCGGCGCCCGCGGACGCCGACTGGTCCCGGCCCGCCGGGACGGTCACCTGGGACTGCTGGACCACCGTCGAGCACCTCGCCGACGACCTGCTCGCCTACGCCGCCCAGCTCGGCCCGGCCGCCCCGCCGCGCGAGCGGTACGTCCCCTTCGCCACCGAGCGCCGCTTCCCCGGCGGGCCGAACAACTTCGTCCGCGCCGACCGCGCGAGCGGGCCCGACGGGCTGGTCGAGGTGCTGGAGGCGAGCGGCGGGCTGATGGTCGCGATCGCCCGCGCCGCCGCGCCCGAGGTCCGCGCCTACCACCCGTGGGGTGTCGCCGACCCGGCCGGGTTCGTCGCGATGAGCCTGGTCGAGACGCTGGTGCACCTGCACGACGTCGCCCAGGGCCTCGGCCTGCCCTGGGACCCCCCGGCCGACCTCTGCCGCCGCGTCCTGGCCCGCCTCTTCCCCGACGTCCCCGTCACCGCCGCCGACGTCCCCTGGCCGACCCTTCTGTGGGCCACCGGCCGCGCCCCGCTGCCCGGCCGGCCGCTGCGCACCGACTGGCGCTGGCACGCCCGGCCCGGGGACGCGCCCCAGGTGCACTGACCGGTGCAGTGCAGCCGTGCTGCTCGCGGGGCTTGGCCCGGTGGGGTGTTCACGTTCTATTGTTGCGGGCGCGGTTGGCGGCGCGGCCGGGAGGCGTGCGGCGCGACCGGTCCGGCGTGCAATGAAGGGGTGGACGGTGGCGGGGCGGCGGAACGACGGAGTGCTGGCGATCTGGGCGGAGGCGCAGCGACAGCAGCAGCGCCGGGAGGAGGCCCGCTGGCGTGCCGAGGCGGCGCAGCAGCGCCGGCTGGAGCGCGAGCAGCGGGATGAGCAGCGGGCGACGGCCCGCAACGAGCGGGAGGCACAGCGGGCCTACCAGCAGTCCCGGGAGGCGGAGGCGGCCCGGCTGACGGCCGAACTGGAAGCCCGGGTCGAGGAGTTGCGCGGGTTGCTGGCCGCCGGGCTGGCGGCTCCGGCGTTCGGCCCGCAGGCGCTGCTGGCGCCGCGCGCGGTGCCGCCGTTCG
Organism: Kitasatospora sp. NPDC059817; assembly: GCF_042731835.1. Lineage (NCBI taxonomy): Bacteria > Bacillati > Actinomycetota > Actinomycetes > Kitasatosporales > Streptomycetaceae > Kitasatospora > Kitasatospora sp. NPDC059817. The sequence goes on from NZ_JBHWIR010000130.1 coordinate 19,758, forward strand.
ACCCGGGCCCGCTGGGCCGGCCGGTGGAGCTGCCCGATCAGGGCGGCCCCAAGTACCACGTGCCGCCGCCGGACCAGGTGCAGGCGCGCAATCCGGGGGTGCGGCGGCAGTACGAGCAGTACCTGGCGCAGGCCCGGGCCCGGTTCGAGCAGGACTGGTACGCCGCCCAGGCGCAGGAGGCCGACCGGCAGCGCCGGCTGGCCGCGTACCACCAGGAGTACCTGGCCTGGGCGGCGCAGTGCCGCCGCCAGGACGAGGACCGCGCCGCCCGTACCGAGGAGTTGCTGCGGCGGCTGCGCGCGGGCGAGCCGGAGGCGGTGCAGGAGTACTTCACCGCCGGCCTGTACGCCTCGGCGGCCTGGCCGGAGGGCTTCCCGCACCGCCTGGTGGCGGCCTGGGAGGCGTCGACCCGGCAGCTGGTGGTGAACTGGGAGCTGCCCGGCCCGGACGTGGTGCCGGCCGCCGGCCGGGTCCGGTACGTGAAGACGGACGACCGCGAGGCGGAGGTGGCCCGCCCGGCGACGGAGCGCAAGGCGCTGTACCGGGAGGTGCTGGCGCAGTCGGCGCTGCGGCTGGCGGCGGAGCTGTTCCGGGCGGACCGGGACGGGATGCTGGACTCGGTGGTGCTGAACGGCTTCGTCCTCGGCATCGACCCGGCGACCGGCCGGGAGGCGGAGCGCTTCCTCGCCACCCTGACCGCCTCCCGGGCCGAGTTCGCCGGGCTGGCGCTGGACCGGGTGGCGCCGGTGGACTGCTTCCAGGGCCTGGGCGGCAAGCTGTCGGCGCGCCCGGAGCGGCTGGACGAGGTGCGGCCGGACCGGCTGCCGGAGACGGTCGGCGGGAGCCTGGCCGGGCACGGCGGCGACGACGACCCGGACCTGTTCGAGATGGACCCGATCGAGTTCGAGGAGCTGATCGCCGAGCTGTTCCGGCTGCGCGGCTTCCGGGTGATGACCACGGCCCGCAGCGGCGACGTCGGGGTGGACGTGGTCGCCGAGGACCTGGACCCGGTGACCGGCGGCAAGATCGTGATCCAGGCCAAGCGCTACCGCAAGACGGTGTCCCCGACGGCCGTGCGCGACCTGGAGTCGACCGTCCGGCACCACGGGGCCAACAAGGGCATCCTGGTGACCACCGCCGGCTTCGGCCGCGGCTCGTACAGCTACATCGAGGGGAAGCCGCTGACGCTGGTCAGCGGGCCGGAGCTGGTGGAGCTGCTGGCCGAGCAGGGGCTGCGGGGGCGGCTCGGCGGCGGCTCCGCGGAACAGGAGAAGCCCGCACCGGCGGCCGCGCCGACGGACCGTCACAGCAGCCTGACGGTCAGCTGGCAGAGCCGGACGGCCGGCGGCGACGCGGTGGAGCTGGACGTCACCGCGTTCCTGTGCGCCGCCGGGCGGGTGCTGAGCGACGAGCACTTCGTGTTCTTCAACAACCCGCAGGACCCGGACGGCGCCGTGCGGCTGCACCCGACCCACTCGGTGCCGGGCGAGCCGGCCCGGGCGGTCCGGCTGACCCTGGACCTGGAGCGGCTGGCGGCCACGGTGGACGAGGTGGTGGTCGCCGTCTCCACCGAGGAGGAGGAGCCGCGGGCCCTGCCGCTCGGCTACGTGCACGGTGTCGCCCTGGCGGCGACGTACGGTCCGGGCACGGCCGGACCGGCGGAGTGGGCGGCCGGCACCGGCGGCGTGCCGGACAGCGCGATGCTCATGGGTTCATTCCAGCGTGCGGGCGGCGGTTGGCAGTTCAGCCCGTCGGGCCGCTCGGTGACGAACGGTCTGCTCGGGCTGGCGGGCGCGTTCGGCGTCGCGGTGGAGTAGCACGGGGACCATCGTCCGCAGCACAGGGACCATGGTCCTCAGGGATCGGTGTCATACCTGAGGATGAGAAGACCCCCGCCGAGCCGCCGAGACGGCGGGGGTCGCCCCTCCTCGGGACATACGCATCGCGCTCGAACGGATTGGGAGGATGGAACGGAACCCGATTGTCCGTTCCCGCCCTCAGGAGCACCCCCGTGACGACCCCCGCAACCGCCGTCCGTACCGGCCTGGCGGCCGCCCGCGCCACCGGCCTCAACAAGGTCTACGGGGACGGGGAGACCCGCGTCGTGGCCCTCGACAACGTCAGCGTCGACTTCCCGCAGGGCCAGTACACCGCCATCATGGGCCCCTCCGGCTCCGGCAAGTCCACCCTCATGCACTGCATGGCCGGCCTCGACACCATCAGCTCCGGCTCCACCACCATCGGCGACACCGAACTCGTCGGCCTCAAGGACAAGCAGCTCACCCAGATCCGCCGCGACCACATCGGCTTCATCTTCCAGGCCTTCAACCTGCTCCCCACCCTGACCGCCCTGGAGAACATCACCCTCCCGATGGACATCGCCGGCCGCAAGGTCGACAAGGCCTGGCTCGACCGCGTCGTCGACACCGTCGGCCTCTC
>NZ_JBHWIR010000131.1:0-2419 GCF_042731835.1 Kitasatospora sp. NPDC059817
GCCGACATCTCCCTGACGGTCCGCCGGGGAGAGACGCTCGGCCTGGTCGGCGAGTCCGGCTGCGGCAAGACCACCGTCGGCAAGCTCATCGTCGGCCTGGAGCGGCCCACCAGCGGCAGCCTGCTGTTCGAGGGCCGGGACCTGGCCCTGGCGCCACGGGCCGAGCGCCGCCGACTGCGCCGGGACGTCCAGCTGATGTTCCAGGACTCCTACGCGGCGATGAACCCGCGGATGCCCGTCCACTCGATCATGCGCGAGCCGCTGGACATCCACCGGGTCGACGGCCAGGCCGAGCGCGACCGGCGGATCAGGGAGATCTTCGACCTGGTCGGCCTGCCGCTCACCGCCCTGGACCGCTACCCGCACGAGTTCTCCGGCGGCCAGCGCCAGCGCATCGGACTGGCCCGCGCGCTGGCCCTGCGCCCCAAGCTCATCGTCGCGGACGAGCCCGTCTCGGCCCTGGACGTGTCGATCCAGTCGCAGGTGCTCAACCTGATGAGCGACCTTCAGGGCGAACTCGGACTGTCGTACCTGTTCATCTCGCACGACCTGTCCGTGGTCCGGTACCTGTCCGACCGGATCGGCGTGATGTACCTGGGCAAGCTGGTGGAGATCGGCCCCGCGCCATCGGTGTACGTCCGGCCGGTGCACCACTACACCCGCGGCCTGCTGGACACCATCCCCGTGGCCGACCCGGTGGTGGAGAAGGCCAAGAGCAGCCGGGGCGTCGCCGGGGAGCTCCCGTCCGCGATCGACCCGCCGTCCGGCTGCCGCTTCCGCACCCGCTGCGCGGCGGCGCAGCAGATCTGCGCGGAGGTCGAGCCACCGCTCACCGCCTTCGGCCCCGACGACCACCTGGCCGCCTGCCACTTCCCCCTGCGGGCCGCCCCGGTCCGCTGAATCGCGCCCCGGGCCATGCCCCCTCCGGGAGCGGGCCGGCGAGGCCGTCGGCGATGGGCACACGGCGGGCACAAGGCGATGGGCACATGGCGGAGGTCACGTGGCGATGGGCACACGGCGGGGGGGGGGGGGGGCGGGGGCGGGGGGGGGGGGCGGGGGGGCGCGCGCCGGCGGGGGGGGGGGCGCCCCCCGGGCCGGCTTCCGAGAGGCCGGCGAGTCCGGACGCACCCGGCGGGTGCCGCGCGTACGCGGGCCACCCGTGGGAGGAAGGTCAGGTGCAGGGGATGACCCGGCCTCCTGTCACGACGCACTTGGGCGGCACCAGGCGTGGGTGTCCGGTGTTCGTCTGCCACTGCACCTTCGGGACGCCCTTGATGATCGCCTGCAGCGCGTAGATGAAGGCCTCCAGGAAGTCGCCCTTCCCTGCGGCGGCCACCGCGCGGGCCCCGTCGATGGCGGCGCCGGTGGCGTCGCCGGCCTGCAGGATCTGGATGTCGCCCAGGGGGCTGACCATCAGCCAGGCGCCGTTGCGGCCATTGGTTCCCGATGCCCAGCAGACCCGCCCGTCGGCGGCGGTGACGACGAGGTTCCCGTCGTCCTGCATGACGGCCTTGGCCCCGCAGCCCACGGTCTTCGACTCCCATACGGCCCAGGTGTGGTCGCCGATGGCGTCGCCCTGCGTGTAGTAGGCGACGAGGTTGCCGTCCTGCTGCATGACGAGCCGGGTGGATTGCTCCGCCGCCCTGGACTCCAGGCTCTGCCCCGGGCACAGGGTGTCCCCGTGCCACATCCACGAACCGGAGGACTGCCGCCCGTTGCAGACCGGGGGGAGCTGCATGCCGTCCGGGAAGCGCGGGTCCCTTCCGCCGCCGCCTCCGGTGTTCCCGCCTCCGGTGTTCCCGCCTCCGCCTCCGCCGGTACCACCGCCGCCGCCGCCGGGGTTCCCCCCGCCGCCTCCGGTGAACGTCGAGTCGTCGAGCTCCCACCACTGGGCGGTGGAGGAGGTGCAGGCCCAGACGGCGAGGTCCTCGTTGCCGTTGACGGCGGTGAGGCAGCCGTTGTCGGCCGCGGAGATGATCCGGTACCAGCCGGGCAGGTTCTGGCTCTCCTGGAAGCGCCAGAGCTGGTTGGCGTTGCCCTCCTGCGCGCTGGTGAGGTGGGCGCGGTGGGTGCTGGGGTTGTGGTCCATCACCATCGCCCCGGCGAACTTCGTCTCGATCAGCCACTGGTTGTTGGGCTTCTGCCACAGCATCCACTGCTGTGCGGCGCTGCCGTTGCGGCCCTGCGCCTTGATCCGGGTGCCGCCGGCGGTGTTGGCGCCGTCGAGGTCCGCGACCAGGCCGCTGTTGCCGGAGCGCAGGACGGTGGTGACGCCGTGGCGAACCCCGCTGCCCCCGGGCGCCTGCGGGGTTCCCCCGCTGCCGGCGTTCCCGCCGCCGGTCGAACCTCCGCCCGTCGAGCCGCCGTTGTTCCCACCGGTGTTCCCGCCGCCGCCGGACGAGCCGCCGGTGTTCCCACC
>NZ_JBHWIR010000131.1:2429-21957 GCF_042731835.1 Kitasatospora sp. NPDC059817
GGTCGGGCGGGCGCGGAGCCGCCCGCGCGGGCGGTCCGAGCCGTCGCAGGCCCAGATGCCCAGCTGCTCACCGGCGTTGTTGGCGGTCAGGCAGCCGTTGTCGGCGTCGCTGGTGATCCAGAACCAGCCGCCTCCGGCGTCGTGGAAGGCCCAGTGCTGGTTGGCGTTGCCGTCCATCGTCCGGATCAGGTGGGCGCGGTGGGTGCCCGGGTCGTGGTCCATGACCATGCCCTGGCCGGCGGCGGCCTTGCCGTCGGTCAGCAGCGTCTCGATGATCCAGCGCCCGTTCGCGGTGGGCCAGAACGCCCAGCGCTGCGCGTTGTTGCCGTTCGCGCCGAGCGCCTTGATCGAGGTGCCGGAGGCGGTGTTCGCGCCGTCGAGGTCCGCGACCATGGTGTTGTTCGCCGAGCGCAGGGTGGCGACCTGCGACGAACCGACGCCGGGGCTCACCACCGGGGTGGTGCCGGGCTGCTGCGCGGGCTGCTGCGGGGCGCGCGGCGGGACGGTGCCCAGGCCCCAGCGCTGCGCGTCGCTGGCGTTGCAGTCCCAGATCTGCAGTGCGGTGCCGTTCGCGGAGTTGCCCGCCACGACGTCGAGGCACTTGCCCGAGTTCGGGTTGACCAGGGAGGAGTCCGCGCCCTGGCGCCAGTTCTGCGCCGCGCTGGCGTTGCAGTCGTACAGGCCCACCCGGGTGCCGCCGGCGGTGTTGCCGGCGGCGACGTCCAGGCACTTGCCGAACGCCTTCAGGACGAGCCCGCCGCTGGTCGCGGTCGGGGTCCACTGCTGGGAGGCGGTGTTGTTGCAGTCGTAGAGGTCGATCGGGGTGTTGTTCGCGGTGTTGCCGGCGGTGACGTCCAGGCACTTGGACGGCAGCGCCGAGTAGACCGGCACCGCGCCCGCGTCGCCGGAGTTCCCGCCACCACCATTGCCACCACCGCCACCGCTGTTGCCACCGGTACCACCGTTGCCGCCGCCGGTCGACGGGTTGTCGACGGCCTCGGTCAGGCGCCACTTCTGGGCGTTGGTGCCGTCACAGCCGAGGATCGCCAGCTCCGCACCGTCGGCCGCCGCGGTGAGGCAGCCGTTGCCGGCGGCGCTGACGACCGTGAACCAGCCGCCCCCGGCGTCGGCGAACCGCCACAGCTGGTTGGCGTTGCCCTCCTGCGCACCGATGAGGTGGGTGCGGTGGGTGCTGGGGTTGTGGTCCATCACCATGCCGCCGCCGAGCTTCGTCTCGATCAGCCACTGGCTGTCCGGCTTCTGCCACAGCGTCCACTTCTGCGCGTCGTTGCCGTTGCGGCCCTGCGCCTTGATGCGCGTCCCGGCGGCGGTGTTGGCGCCGTCGAGGTCCGCGAGCAGGCCGCCGTTGCCCGACTGCAGCACCACCGTCCGGTTGTGCGCGGGCTGCGCACCACCGGCGCCCAGCGGCGGCTGGCCGCCGGTGCCGCCACCGCCCGTGTTGCCACCGCCCGTGCTGCCGCCGTTGTTGCCGTTGCCGCCCCCGGTCGTCGGCACGGTGCCGGAGAGCTTCCACTTCTGCTGCGCGCTGCCGTCGCAGTCGCGGACGGCCAGTACCTCGTGCGCGCCGCGCTGGGTCAGGCAGCCGCCGGCCGCGCTGACGACGTTCGTCCAGCCGCCCCCGGCGTCCTTGAACTGCCACAGCTGGCCGGGCTGCCCGTCCGCGGCGGCCGGTGCGAGCACGCTCTCGTGCCGGCCGGTGTCGTGGGCCAGCAGCATGCGCTCGGCGGCGGAGGCGCGGTTGTAGGTGAGCCGGGTCTCGATCGACCAGTTCCCGTTGCCGCGGTCCCAGAACACCCACTTCTGCGCATCGGTGCCGTTCGGCTCGTAGGCCTGGACGGCGTTGCCCGCCACGGTGCTGGAGCCGCGGACGTCGGGTACGAGGGCGTCCCCGGTGCCCGGCTGGAGGTAGGCGCCGGCCCCGGCATCGTTGCCACTGCCGCCGTTGGGGCCGGTACCGCTGTTGGGCCCAGTGCCGCCGTTGGGGCCGCTGGGAGTCGACGGGCCGCCGAAGATCGGCGGGAACATGGGCAGCGCGGGGAACCAGGGCAGCGAGATCCCCGGAGGCGCGGGCACCGGCGGACGGCCGCCGGTGGAACCGTCGTCACCGCCCGGGGTCTTGCCGTCCGGCGGGTCCTTCCGCTTGCACTTGGGAGGCTCCTCCGGCGACTTGGGCGGGTTCGACCAGGCGGCGGGGTCGTTCGGGAAGCCGGTGGTCGCGGGCCACGGGACGTCCGGCAGCCCCGGCAGCGAGGGCCACGGGACGGTGGGGAACCCGGGGACGGACGGCCAGCGCCAGAGCGGGCTGCCCGGGAGCGTCGGCCAGGTGACGTCCGGAAGCGAGGGTCCGCCCGTTCCCGGCGCGTCCGGCAGGTCGGGGTGGCCCGGCCACGGCACGTTCGGCGAGCCGGGCACCGAGGGCCACTTCACCTGCGGGAAGCCCGGCACGGTGGGCCAGGCCAGGTCCGGGTGCCCCGGGATCGCCGGGTCGGCGGCGCTCGGCAGCCCGGGGATCAGGGCCTTGCCGTCGTCATTGCCGTTGCCGGGCAGCGGCAGCACCGGCCACGGGACGCCGGGGTGGGCCGGGGTGGCGGGGCCCGGGGCGGGGGGGGGGCGGGGGGCGGCCGGGCCCGTGGCCGTGGCGGGGCGCGCGCCAGCCCGTCCCCTGGTTCGCGGGGTGGGCCGGGTTGGGCGGTCCCGGGGTCGGTCGGGGAGCCGGGGACGGCCGGCCAGGTCGCCTCGGGGTGGCCGGAGATGGCGGGCCACGCCGTGGTGGGCAGAGTGGGGAAGCCGGGCCAGCGCAGCTCGGGCAGGTCGGGGTGGCCGGGCATCGGGACGCCCGGGAAGCCCGGGACGGACGGCCACGGGATCGCCGGGTGCCCGGGCAGCGACGGCCAGGTCACCTCGGGGCGGTCCGCGACGGTCGGCCACGGCAGGTCGGGGAAGCCGGGGACGGTGTGGCCGACGCCGGAGCACGGCACGGACAGGTGCCAGCCCTGCCGGTCGGAGCCGTCGCACGGCGCCACCGTCAGCGCGTTGCCGTCCAGGGTGAGGCAACGGCCGTCGGTGGCCGTGGTGATGCGGTAGCCGCCCGCGCCGTCGGCGACGAAGCGCCAGCGCTGGCCGGGGCTGCCGTCGGGCTTGCCGCTCGTCGCGTCGTTCTCGATCGGCCGCACGGCCAGCCGGTCACCGTACGCGGGGACGCTGAGCACGCTGCCCTGTCCGGCCGGGGTGGTGCCGTTGGTCCGGCCGGTCTCGATCACCCAGGTGTCGTCCGACTTCTGCCAGGTCGCCCAGCTCTGCCCGGCGGAGCAGTCGGGGGCGGCGGCCCGTACCGGGCTGCCCGGAGCGGGCGCGGCGTCCGGCACGTCGGCGACCAGGCCGGCGGCTCCGGAGGTCAGGACGGAGACCTTCCCGTGCTGCGGCTCCCGGGCTGTGGCGGCGGAAGCGGAGGCCGTCGACGGCGCGCTGTCGGCCGGGACGCCGACCGGGACGTCAGCCGGGACGCCGGCCGCCGCGAGAGAGATCATGGACGCGGCCGCCGCTCGGGGCGGGGAGGGGACGTTCGGCCGACAGGTCTCGTCCTTGCGACGCAGCGGGTCCTTGCTGAACATCACCGCAAAGTGGTCCGATTCCTCCACGTAGCTGAGGCGACGCGCCGTGTACTGGTGGTCGGCCGGCAGCCCCCGGGCGATCATGTAGTCGTATTCGGAGGTCGGGCGCTTCCTGGAGTAGGTCATCATGCCGGAGCTGACGAGCCGACGGCCGTCGCCGAACACCTGTGCCATCGACAGCGACCCGGGCTCGCGGTTGAAGTCGCCCATCAGGGCCCAGTTCGCGTCGCCCGTCGCCGTGACCGCCTGGATGGCGGCCGGCACGTTGTTCTGTTCATTGATGCCCGCCCTGTTGGTGGCGTGCATGGAGTAGTACCACGTGCCGTCCGCGAGCTTGACGCCCAGGATGGGCTTGGCATCGATAGCCACCTGGCCGTTGTTTCCCGGCTGAGGTGGGATGACTCTCACCACGGGCGCCGCAGCGTTGTCGATGCTCCGGGGCACCACGAGGGCCAGCGAGCGCTCTTCACGGTTGGCTGTCCTGACCCGGTAGATGGTGCGAGTGCCGCCTGTCCAGGCGGGAAACACCTCCCATCGGTACCTCTGGACCTCGAAACCGTTCGTGTTGATCGACGCTTCGGGCACGATGTCCGGATCGTCCGGCTCCGCGTCCCGGATTTCCTGCAGCGCGAGAATGTCAACACGTTGAGCGAGATCGAAGATCTCCCCCCGCCATCTGGTGCCGTACTGATTGTTGTAGGTCGCGGCCGAGTGTTCCTGAACGGTCGCCGGTACGGCCTGCGGAGGAGCGACGGGGCCCACCGCGTGCGCGGGTATCGGGAACGCGCCGATGAGCCCTGCCAGGAGGGCGAACAGCGGCACGACCGCCGTGTACGCCCATTGTGGTCGCCACGGTATTCGCCGTTCGGTCGGTGAGGCGGCCGTGCCCGGGTGTGCCATTGAGAAACTCCTTGAAACTTCACAGCTGTACCGGGGCACGTTGACAGCAGGTGGTAGACAAACGATGAACGGGCGGCCTGGCGGCGTTTATCTCGCTGCGGTGCCGGCGGTGAACCCGCGACAGGTCCGATGCCCCGCCAGTTGCCCGCGCCGGATGGCGCGTGAACTCGCCGTTGAATGAACGGCGAAAGGAGGCGGGCGCGAGGGGGGTTTCGCCCGCCGAGGGTTCATCCAGGGCCGGGAGCGGGATTCGCGGGCGTCTGCGTGCTCCGCTCCGATCCGGTCATCCGTCAGGATCTGCTGGCTGGAATCACCCCTGGTGTCGCGCCGACCACCTTCAGTAGCGTCGCCCCCGCAAGATCGATCGAACACGGAGGGGCACGATGAGCGAGAAGACGGACACGGCGCCGGTGCTGGGCACGCTGCTGGCGGCACTGGCCAAGGCGCCGGAGACCGCTGGCAAGTTCGACTCCTGGGCCGGTGAGGGCGCCAACGAGTCCGTCAGTGGCGAGGAGGTGGCCGCGCACCTGCCGTCCGGCGTGCTGACCGCCCTGGCGGAGCGCGCCGGGGTGAGCGAGGCCGAGGCGGCGGCGGCCCTGGCCGAGGAGATCCCGCCCTTGGTGGCCGCCATCCCGGCCGAGGAGATCGCGCTGTTCAGGGCGGTGGGCCGGATCGCGGACCTGACCCCGGACCAGCTGGCCGCGGCCCGGCAGATCGCCGCCGACACCAAGGAGTTGACGGCCCGCCTCCCCCAGGCCGCCTCCTGGCTGGGCGACGGCCCCAACGAGCCGGTCACCGGCGAGGACCTGGACCGGGCCCTCGGGCACGACACCGTCATCCGGATCGCCCGGGCGACGGGCCAGGGCGAGAGCGAGGCGGCGAAGGGCCTGGCCGCCTTCCTGCCCGAGTTCGTCGACGCGATCTCCCCGGGCGGCGAGGTCGACCTGCTCGCCCTGTGGATGGTGCTGGCGCAGGAAGCCCCCGGCGCCGCCGCCGGCCCGTCCGCCTGACCCGCCCACCGCCTCACCGACCGACCGGCCCCCTCGCAAAGGAAGACCACATGGAGTCCCCCGCCACCAACACCGCGTCGCTCTACGCCGCCAGCTACCTGGCGGTCAACGGCACGAACCAGACCGACCTCGCGAAGAAACTGTCCTCCGGGTACAGGATCAACTCCGCCGCGGACGACGCCGCAGGTATGGCCGTCGCCTCGAACATGACCCTGACCATCGTCAACTCCGGGCAGGCGGCCCGAAACGCCAACGACGGCATCTCCCTCACCCAGGTCACCGAAGGCGCGCTGGCCGAGGTGGAGAAGCTCATCGACCGCATCAGCCTGCTGGCGACCGAGGCCCTCAACGGCACGTACAGCCAGGCCAACCGCCAGGCCGTCCAGCAGGAAATCCAGCAGTGCCTCGGCGGGATCGACACGATCGGGCAGCAGACCCAGTTCAACGGAAACCACGTGCTGGGCAAGGACCGGTCCTACAGTTTTCAGATCGGTCCGATGGACGGCAACGTCGGCCTCGTCGACATGCAGAGGATGAGCACCTCGACTCTGGGCCTGACCGGCCTCGATGTCACCAGGACGGTCGTGACCACCGTGCCCGAAGGCACACCGCTCCCCGCGGACGTCCCGTGGCCGCGACCCGAAGCAGGAACCCTGGTCTCGTACATCGGCGACAGCGACGGCACACTCCACTACGCCCTGCTGAAGGACGGCGTGTACACCGGCTACCCGGACCGCTCGGAGCCCGTGGACGTGCTCAACAACGGCAAGGTGTACCTCAACCCTCTCGCCGCGGCCGCCGGCGCCCTCGACACGCTCAACTCCCTGCGCGGGGACCTCGGCTCCTCACCGGACCGGTTCCAGTCCGACATCAACACCCTCAACGCCACGGTGACCGACCTGGGCGCCGCGCGCTCCCGCATCACGGACACCGACTACGCGGCGGCCACCGCCCAGTACATCCAGGCCAACATCCTCGTGAACGCCGGTCAGAACGTCCTCGCCAAGGTCAACCAGCAGCCCCAGATGATCATGATCCTCGTGCGGGACCTGTAGACAGGCCGGGCTGCTCATCCGTTCGGGTGAGGCGGGGTTGGACGGGGGCCGGGGGTGGCAGAACGGCGGGCATGACGACTTCCTCCACCAGGCGCCGCCGGGGCCGCCCCGGCAAGCCGGCCTTCGCGCCCGTGCCCGTCCGCCAGGCCGTCGGGTCCGCGGTGCCGTCCGGGCCGCGTCGACCTGCCGCCGGGTGCTGCCGGACCTGGAACAGCGAGCACAGGCTGCCCGGCGGCCAGGTGGTCCGGACGACCTGGCACCAGCCTGCCTGCCCGGCCCGGGCCGCTCGGTGACCACGCACCAGGCGGTGGACGGTCTGTCCCGGTTCGGATGGACGGCTGCCCCGGGGCGAGGTGCTCCCGGGGCAGCCGTGGTGCGGGTGCGGGTGGGGTCAGCCCTGCCCGCCGATGCCGATGCCGGTCTCGGTGGCGTTGCCCGCGACGCCGCCCGGGCCGACCGCGACGGCGCCGGTGAGGAAGGAGGAGCCGCAGGGGCCGAACTGGGCGTCGGTGACCTGGAGGGCGCTGCCGTTCGGGCCGACGGCGAACGCGCCGCTGTCGAAGTTGAGGGTGGGGATGTTGTCGGGCGCGGCGGCGGAGGCGCTGGACGCCGCGCCGATGACGAGCGGGAGGCTGAGGACGGAGACGGCCAGGATGCGGTGCGCGGTACGCATGGGTGGAACCCTTCGAGGTGCGTGGTGAGGGTGGATCGGACGGCCGCGGTGTGGCGGTCCGTCACCATCCACACACGTTCGTGTGCCCATCGCTACCGGGGGAGGCTGTTCGTACCATCGGTTCACTCGGCTCTCGGCCCGGGCCCGCCGGCCGGGCGCGGACTGCCGCTGTGGACTTCCGGCCGTGGACCCACCGGCGCCCGCCCCGCCCCGCCCCGCAGCGCCTGACTCCGTCAGGCGAGGTTCTGTTCCAGGGCCGCGAGGTAACGCTTCATCGCGTGGTCACGCACACCGGCCGTGGCCGGAGCGAACGCGTCGGCGGTGAGGCCCTTGGCGCGGTCGGCGAGCCCGGCGACCAGGCCCATGGAGTCGTGGAGCCGGCCCGAGGAGTCGATGTACTTCAGCGCCTCGACATGGGTGTAGGCCGGCTCCGGCGGCAGCTGGGGCACGATGTCGTTGTTGTTGACGAACCGGTACAGGCGCCCCTTGAAGCCCTCGTTGCAGGCGGCGGCGAGCAGCCGGTCACAGGTGCGGGGCTGCCCGAACGTGACGATGCCGTCGGCCTGGAGGCGCGGGTCCTCCAGGTACAACCGGGCGCCGGCCAGCATGGCCAGGGCTCCGCCGAGGCTGTGGCCGGTGAACCACACGGTCTGGCCGTTGGTGCGCAGCTGGGCGTGGGCGTCCCGGACGTCCGGGAAGACCGACTCCAGCGCTTCGGCGAAGCCGTAGTGGACGTAGCCGGTGCGGGCGGGGCCCGGCCAGGGCGGGGTGGAGGAGTCGGAGAGCCAGTCGCGGATCTCGGTCGGTTGGGTGCCGCGGAACGCCGTGACGACCATGTGGTCGCTGGCCATGGTGTAGGCCTGGGTGTCCTCCAGCGGGAAGGGCGGGGTGAACCGGGTCTGGTGGTGACGCACCCGGTCGAAGCCCCAGTCGCGGGCCTGCTGTTCGATGGCGGCCTCGTCCTGGTAGGCGAGTTCGGACGCCTTCGCCAGCCAGTAGGCATGCGGGACGCTGTAGTTCTTCGCCTGGTGGTCGAAGGTGGTGGGCACGGGCACGGCGATCTCTCCTCCGGGACGGCCGGCGGACGGGGGGAACGCACCGCCGGCGCGGACATCAGACCCCGTCGTACCAGAGCGCGCACCGCCGCCCCGGGCGGGCCGCGCCCGGATGTCACCCCGACAGACGAGCAGGCGCACCGGGCGGCGGGCCGCTACGGGTGGTAGAGGGCGCGGGCGTGCGTCAGGTCGGCAGGCCTGTTCTGGCCGATATGGAAGAAGTGGTTCACCTGCCAGGCCTGCGTGCTGCGCGCTTGCCGGTTGGTCGTGGTCACCCATGGCGGGTAGACGCGGAACCCCCGTTTCCCGCCGGAGCCGTTGCGGGAGACGATGTCGCGCTCGCACAGCACCTCGCGTGGGAGGACGAACTGCCCGAAGCCGTTGTCGTCGTGGCAGCTGATGACGAAGAGGTCCACCCCGTCGTCGGCGTCGAAGGGCCGGATCGGTCCCTCCTCGGACCGCAACCACACGGTGACGAACTGGCCCACCTTCGTCGGGGTGGTCTTGGCCGCGCGGAACCGGACCGAGCGGCCGTCGATGGTGAACCGGCAGGCCGCGTATTCGGCGCTCTCCGGTTCGGCCACCGGGGGCGAACAGGCGAAACCGCTCGGGTCGTACACCAATGCCTTCGCCGCCAGCAGGTCACCGTGAAGCCCTGCCCACGGCTGATTCGTCACCATCCCGTCATCCTGCCATCGAGACTGCCACCCCTTGAACCAGAAGTGCCTTCCTCGGGCAGACCCACGATCGGCGGCCCTGTGCGCCCCAACGAAGTTCCTAGCTAGTAGGGCTTGGTCAGGTCTGTGCGGTAGTGGCGTGTCTGTTGGTGGGTTGTGTCGTTGGTGGTGTGTGACACCTGAGGAGATGGCCGGGGTCCGGGAGGACCTGGCGGCGTTCACGGCGGAGATGTTCGAGGCGTTCACGCGCGCGGATCAGCATCGCTGGGGGCAGGCGTATGTACGGGGACTGCTGCTGGACGGGCGGCGCAAGTCGGTGGAGCCGATGGCCGCGCGGCTTGGTGAGGACGGCAACCGGCAGGCGCTGGCGCACTTCGTGACCACCAGCCCGTGGGACCCGGCGCATGTGCGGGCCCGGCTGGCCTGGAGGATGCAGGCCGAGCTGAAGCCGACGGCGCTGATCATCGACGACACGGGGTTCCTCAAGGACGGTGACGCCTCCGCGTGCGTGTCGAGGCAGTACACCGGGACCGCGGGCAAGGTGACCAACTGCCAGGTGGGCGTCTCGCTGCACCTGGCCACCGACCACGCCTCCGCCGCCGTCGACTGGCGGCTGTTCCTCCCCAGGCCCTGGGACCCGGCCTCCGACAAGGCCGACCCGCTCAAGGTGGCCCGCCGCCAGCGGTGCGGCATCCCGGCGGACCTGGGGCATGTGGAGAAGTGGCAGCTCGCACTGGACATGATCGACGAGACCCGTTCCTGGGGCGTGCACGTCCCTCTGGCCGTTGCGGACGCCGGCTACGGCGACACGGCCGCGTTTCGGCTGGGTGTGAACGAGCGCGGGATGAACTACGTCGTGGGTATCTCCACCACCCTCAGCGCCCAGCCGGGCTCCGCCCGGCCCCTCACCCCGCCCTACAGCGGGACCGGACGGCCGCCGGTGGCCCGGTATCCCGATCCGGCGAAGAGCGTGAAGACGCTGGTCATCGAGGCGGGACGCGGTGCGGCCAGGCCGGTGTCCTGGCGCGAGGGCTCACGCCCGGGAAGGGGCCGCACCGGGTGCAAGCGCATGTACTCGCGGTTCGTCGCGCTGCGGATCCGCCCCGCCGGACGGGAGGTCCGCGACCGGGCCGACGGTGCGGAACTCGCCGAGTGCTGGCTGCTGGCCGAGTGGCCCGCCAAGGAGCCCGAGCCGGTGCAGTTCTGGCTCTGCGACCTGCCCGCCGACACCCCGCTGACCACCCTGGTCCGCCTGGCCAAACTCCGCTGGCGCATCGAGCACGACTACCGGGAGATGAAACAGGCCCTGGGACTCGCCCACTTCGAGGGCCGCACCTTCAACGGCTGGCACCACCATGTCACCCTCGTCGCCCTCGCCCACGCCTTCTGCACCCTGCGGAGGCTGGCCCGTGCCCCAAAAGAAACGGCACCGGCCTGAGTCTCTACCAGGTCGTCCGCGAAATGCAGTTCCTCCTCGCAACCTGGGCCGGCGCCTGCCCCACCTGCCACCGCGACATACCCAAATCCATACAAACCTGACCAAGCCCTACTAGGGTCTGTCGTCAGGCTCTCGCTGCGAAAAGCCGCGAAAGCAGGGCCTCCTGGATCGCTCGTTGGCGTAGACGCCCTCCGAGCTACCACGAGGCCCTGCTGCCATGCCCGCTACCGACCGCGATCACCCGATCGAGACTCCCGTTCGATCGGCAGGCCCCTTGATCGGTACGACAACGGCTACTTGCACAGGAACCCTTACACGTCCGGGCCCTTCACCGCTCGCCCGAGGTCGTGGGTGCGCGGTTACTGGTACTGCGTGGTGACGCTGACGCCGGTGAAGTCCTGCTGGGCGGCGAGGCTGAAGTAGACCCAGCCGGACGGCGGGTTGTTGATGGTCAGGGTCTCGTTGTCGCCAGCGTTGGTGGACTTCGCCTGGTAGCTGCTGGTGGTGGCCCAGCTGCTGCCGCCGTAGTACAGGTCGGCGTTGCCGGTGCCGCCGCTGCTGGTGATGGTCAGTTGCTTGACGCCGGCCGGCAGGTACAGGAAGTGGAAGCTGTAGTTGCCGGTGGTGGCCGCGAGGTTGTCGCGGCGGCAGTTCTTGTCGAACTGGCGCGGGTCGGCGATGGTGCAGAGCGGTGCGGCCGGGGCCGGGGCCTCCGGCAGGGGACCGCAGTCGTTGGTCGCGCAGGTGGTCTTCAGCCAGGTGGCGAAGCCGGCGTCGTAGCTGGTGCCGATGGTCTGCTTCAGGAAGGTGCGGGCACCGTTCCAGTCGCCGGCGCGGTACTTGGTGAGCACGGTCTCGATGTCCGCGCGGTGTTCCTGGAGCATGTAGCGGACCGCCAGCCAGCCCCACCGGTAGACCCGGTTCGAGTTGACGTCGGCGTCCGCCTCCTGGCCGTAGACGGTGTCGAACAGCTCGCTGAGCTTGTAGGTGTTCTTACTGGCCTCGTTGATCGCGGCGGTGTTGCGCTCGTTGCGGTAGCCGTACGAGATGTTCTCGGCGATGCCTTCGACCCACCAGATGGTCGGGGTGGTCTGGCTGGCCTCGAAGTCGCCGTACATGTTGTAGCGGCCGTCGAGGTAGTGGGTGTACTCGTGGTTGAGGTTCCAGATCTGGAAGTCGGGGCGCAGCCAGCTGGCCTCGTGGGCGATGAAGCGGGCCTGGTTGCCGGGCTTGGCCGGGTCGCCCTCCTCGTACATGCCGCCGTTGTCCACGTCGATGTCGTAGAAGGCCCAGGCGTACAGCGAGTACTGGGTGTAGTCGTCGAAGACGACGACCTCCAGGTTGGTGTTCACGTCACCGGGGATCGCGCCCTTGTCGCCGATCACCTTGTGGAAGTAGGCGTCCTGGTTGATCAGGCTGGTGCAGGTGGTGGCCAGCTGCCCGGGGGACATGTCCTGGGCGCGGATCTTCAGCCCCGGGTTGCAGATCCGCTGGATCGGCAGGATCACCGGGAGCAGACGGTCGCTCAGGTCGCAGATGGCGTAGGCCGCGCAGTTGCCCTTGTCGAACTGGCGGGTGGCCCAGCCCAGGTTCATGGTGATCGGGGCGGTGGGGCCGACGTTCGGGTAGCGGTTGATCAAGTCCTTGAGCAGTGGCCGCAGCCGGTCCTTGAGCTCGGGGACGTCGAGGGCGTAACCGAGGTAGCGGCCGATGTTGCTGACGATGTCCAGGCGGTTCAGCTGGGAGTCGTTGCGGGTGATGAATCCGGCCCAGGTGTCGAGGATGCTGGGGTCGGTCTTGAGGGCGGCCTTCCAGCCCTGGCTGTCGGTCTTGGAGTCGAAGCCGTCCTTGATGACCCACTCGAAGTGGTCCAGGGAGAGGGTCATCGACTGGGGCCAGGTGCCGTTGTAGTTGGCGAGCACCCACTTGACGACGCTGGCGTACCGGCCGAGCGTGTGGGTCTGGCCGATCACCGTGACGACCTCGTTGAGGGTGTCGCCGTTGGCGTCGGTGACGTCCTTGCTGTGCGGGGCGGCGAAGAAGGCGTCCAGCGCGCCGCGGGCCGCAGTGTCCAGGGTGGCGCCGTAGCTGCCGACCTCGTTCGGGCGGGTCTCCTGCACGTAGTAGCCGGCGCGCAGGAACATCACCAGCTGCCCGATGGACGTGCTGTTGTCGCCCGAGTAGGTGGCGGAGGTGTCGCGCAGTGCGTTGGCGACGGTCACCATCTGGGACTCGCGGAAGGCCTTCCCGGCGTCGGCGCCGGTGAGGTTGAACAGCGGGTAGGCGCAGGGGACGTTCGGCAGTGCCTTGAGCTGCTGGACCAACGCGCTGCCCGTGGCGTTGATCACTCCGGACAGGTTCGGGCAGGGTTCCCCGGCGGTGGCCGAGAACTGCTTGGCCGCCTTGGCGGGCTCGCTGACCGGGGCGCCCGGCGCGGTGGCCTCCTCTGCGTGGTCCTGGGCGAAGAGCTTGAAGGAGCTGTTGTTCCTGGCGTCGGGTGACTTGGGGACCGGGATGGACCGCGGCGCCTGGGTGGCGGGTCCGGCGGCGTTCGCGCCAGCCGGGGTCGTGGCGCCGACGGGGGCGGCCTGGCTCTGCGGTGTGAACAGGCCGAGCGCGATGAAGAGGGCCGCGCCGAGCGCGGGGAGTCTGCGCGCGTTGACCTTCGATATCCGGGAGAGACGCATCTGTGGGGGCCTCCGGGGCCGTTGTGACCGCGTGTTGGGGCACGCGACCGCTCGATGTGTGACATGTAAAATGTCACGTGTCGCATAGGCTCGGGAAGACTCGGGACCGGATTGCCGTCCACCGCAACCGAAACGTTGTCAGATCGGGCGGCTCCGGACCTGCTCCTGGCGAAAACGCCATCCGCCCTGTTCAGGCCGCGTGTTGGTACTCGTGGAGTGTGCCGCCGAGGACGGCGCGGTCGGTGGCGGTGGGCGTGGGCCTGCCGACCTGTCGCTGAAGTGCGAGTGGTTGGTGGCACAGGGCGAGGACCTCGATGTCCTTCTCTCAGCTGCTCATCGGCAGGAGTGGTTCAGCACGATTCACCCGGTCGTCGGTCAGAGCCGGAGCCATGGATCCGCGATATCGCGAGGCCGATCCTCCGGCCCCCGGGGTTGCCGTAGTCCAGAGGCACCTTGACCTTCGCGCACTCGAACCCCGCCGGCTCGCCCGCGTCACAGCGCTCCCAGCGAAGCTCCTGCTGCGCGTACTCCTGGAGCGGATCGCCTCCAGTCTTCGTTCAGGCGCACTCGCCCCCCGTACGGCGCAGGGATGGGTTCATGATCAGACTTGCGGCGTACGGGGGACGGGCTGACGTAAGGCCAGAGTCCCACCTCCCGCCGACCGTCGGTCAGGGCCGACGGCCTGTCGCCCGCCTGCGGGCGCTCGCGCTGCGCACTCCTCGGCCCGCAGCGCGGCGACGGTACGCCCGGCCGCGGTACGGCCGGCGCGGCCGATCGCCTCGACGTCAAACGAACTGCCTAGCGGCCGATGTCGTCCAGCGCGGCGAGATCGTCGTCGGAGAGCTGGAGTCCCGCGCCTGCGACGTTCTCTCGCAGGTGTGCCACCGACGAGGTGCCGGGGATCAGCAGGATGTTCGGCGACCGCCGCAGCAGCCAGGCCAGGGCGACCGACATCGGCGTCGCGTCCAGCCGGGAGGCCACCGCCGTGAGCGCGGAGGACTGCAGCGGACTGAAGCCGCCGAGGGGGAAGAAGGGCACGTAGGCGACGCCCTGTTCGGCGAGTTCGTCGATCAGCTCGTCGTCGTGGCGGTGGGCGAGATTGTACATGTTCTGGACGCACACGATCGGCGCGATCGAGAGTGCCTCGGCGATCTGTTCCGCCGTCGCGTTGCTCACGCCGAGGTGCCGGATCAAGCCCTGCTGCTGGAGTTCGACGAGTGTTTCGAAGGCCTCGGCGAGCGAGCCCGGCTGGGGACCCTGGGCGTCGCCGAGCCGGAGGTTGACCACGTCCAGCGTGTCGAGGCCGAGGTTCTCCAGGTTCTCCTGGACGGCCCTGCGCAGGTCTTCGGGCTTGCGGGCCGGGGGCCAGCCTCCCTCCTGGTCCCGGTTCGCGCCGACCTTGGTCACGATGTGCAGCGAGTCGCGGTACGGGTGCAGGGCTTCGCGGATCAGCTGGTTGGTGATGTGCGGGCCGTAGGCGTCGGCGGTGTCGATGTGGGTGATCCCGAGGCCGACGGCCTCGCGCAGAACAGCGAGCGCGCCGTCGTGGTCGGCGGGTGGGCCCATGACCCAGGGGCCGGTGAGCTGCATGGCGCCATAGCCGAACCGGGTGACGGTCAGGTCGCCCAGGTTCCAGGTGCCGCCGGGAAGCGTCGCGGGGAACGTGCCCATTCTCTTGCCTTTCGTGTCAGCGAGGTGGTGGTGCCTGTCGGCGCCCTGCACCATCATTGGTGAGTAGCTTCCTGACAGGAAGTAGGTACTTCGGAGTGCGTAAGGCACCCGCGGGTGAGAGGAGCAACCGATGGCGACGGTGACGGCGGCCCAGCAGAGGGCACAGGCCAAGGTGGAGTACGACGCATTCCTGGCGGTCTGCCCCAGCCGCAAACTGCTCGACCGGATCTCCGACAAATGGGTCGCACTGATCCTGGCCGGGCTCGGCAGCGACGCCCCTCACCGGCCGGGCGCCGACTGTGCCGGCGAGCCCCGGGCGTTGCGCTACTCGGAGCTGCTGCGCCTGCTGGCCGGTGTCAGCCAGAAGATGCTCACCCAGACGCTGCGCTCCCTGGAGCGCGACGGCCTGGTGTCCCGCACCGTGGTGCCGACCGTGCCCGTCACCGTCTCCTACGAGCTGACCGATCTCGGCCTGTCGTTGTACGGGATGATGCGCGGCCTCAAGGCCTGGGCCGAGGTGCACATGGACGATGTGCTGACCAACCGCGAGACCTACGACACCCGCGGCGCCTGACCCGCGGCGCCTGAAAGCCGCAAGGGCAGGACGAGGCCGGGTGCCCGTTTCGGGCACTGGCCCGGTTCCTCAGGGGTGATATCAGGGGCGATATCAGGGGCAGTCCGGAGGTGCCGATCCCGCGTGGGGCCATAGCGTCGGCGCGGCGGGTGGCCGATGCGCCCGACCGACCCCCACGGAGAAGGCGAGCGCGTGTTCCGGAGCAAGGTTCCAGCAGCGGCCCCGTCTCCCGGCGAGGGGCGGGCCCCGGGCCAGCCGTACGTCGTCGAGCAGCACGGGATGCGGATGGCCGCGCTGGAGCCCGGCGGGAGTGGGACGAAGCCGTGCTGAAGATCGCCGCAGCCACCCTGCGCCACCGCCTGACGGGCTTCGCGGGCGCCTTCCTCGCCCTCACGCTCGGCACCACGATGATCGGCATGATGGCGCTGACCCTCGCCGCCACCTTCGGCACGCCGCACCCGGGTCCGCAGCGCTTCAAGGAGGCCTCGGCCGTCCTGGCACCGCAGGGCTTCGACGGGCGCCCGATGAAGGCCCCCGCCGTCCTGCCGCCCGACGTCGTCGCGAAGGCGGCCGCGACCGGGCACGTCACGCCGGACCGCAGCTTTCCCGTGCAACTCGCCTCCGGCTCCGGGGAGATGACGGGCCACCCCTGGCCCTCGGCCGCCTTCGCGGGCTACCACCTGGCGGCCGGGCGCGCGCCGCAGGCCGCGGACGAGATCGTCGTCGGCGGCGGCTCCCGGGAGCTGATCGGACGCCAGACCGGCGTCACGACGGGCGACGGCACCGGCCACTACCGGGTGGTCGGCGTCACCGACGCGCTCTGGTTCGAGAACGCGGTCTTCTTCAGCGCCGCCGAGGCACAGCGCCTGTCACCCGGAGTGAACGCGCTCGTCACCGACCAGGACGCAGGGCAACTGGCCTCGCTCGCGGGCGACCAGGCCGTGGCCCTCACCGGTGGCGGCCTGACCCGGTTGGACCCCGACTCCACCGGCGGCGCCCAGGCACTGGCCAACGCCCAGGCCATGGCGGGCAGTACGACCGGACTCGCCGTGTGTGTCGCGGTGTTCGTCGTCGCCGCGACCTTCGCCTTCGCCGCCGAGCAGCGCCGCCGCGAACTGGCGCTGCTGCGCCTGGTGGGCGCGGCCCCCGGGCAGGTGCGGCGCATGGTGCTCTGGGAGGCCCTGCTGATCGGCCTGGCCGCGGCGGTCGCCGGCTGCCTGCTCGCGCTGCTGTGCACCGTGCCGCTGCGTTCCTGGATGCTCGACCACCACGTGGCCCCGTCGTGGTTCACCATCCCCGTCACCGTCCTGCCGCTGCTGGTCGCCGCCGTCATCGGCGTCGCCGCCGCGCTGGCCGGCTCGGCCGCGACCCTGGTGCGCGTCTCGCTGATCCGCCCGATCGAGGTGCTGCGCGAGAGCGTGCTGGAGCGCCGCGCGATGACGCCGGTCCGCTGGCTGCTGGGCGTCGGGATGCTGGCCGGCGCAGTCGTCGCGGGCATCGTCATCTCCCGCACCGAGCCGTACCTCGCGGCCAGCGCCCGCAAGTACGAGGTGGTGCCGGTGCTCTACGTCGGCGCGGTCACCCTGCTTGCCCCGGCCCTGCTGCGCCCGGTGACGAGGCTGCTGCTCCGCCCGCTGCGCAGCTGCGCCACGGCCGGCCCGCTGCTGGTGCGGGAGAACATCCTCACCTCCCGGCGCCGTACGGCCGCCACCGTGGCGCCGATCGTGGTGGCCGTCGGGCTGGTCGCCGCGATGCTGACGATGCAGGAGTCCGGCGACGCGGCGCTGCTGGCCCGGCAGCAGCAGGAGATCCGCGCGGCGGACGTGGTCGTGCCCGGAGGCTCGGGGATCGACGGCCCGACGCTCGCCCGCCTGGCGGCCGTGCCCGGGATCCGGGTCACCCCGGTCACCTCGATGAACGTCCGGATCGGTACCGCCGCCGGTGAGCAGATCGACTCGCTGAGCGCGAAGGCCGTCCCGGCGGCGGCGCTGGGCGCTACCGTCACGCCGCCGGTGCTCTCCGGCTCCCTCGCCTCTCTGCCCGAGGACTTCCTGGTCATCGACGAGCACGCGGCCGAGTCCGACGCCCTGGCGGTCGGGGACCGCGTGGTCATGCTGCTGCCGACCGGCGCGAGGGCCTCGACCGTCGTCGCGGCGGTGGTCGCGCGCGGCCTGAACGGGGACGACACCTACGTGTCCTCGGCGCTGACCGGCGCGCTGATGCCGAGCCGGGTCTACCTCGACTCCTCGGCGGGCGCCGGCGCGGCGCTCGACCCGCAGCAGACGGCCGCGGTGAACCAGGCGCTGGCAGGTTCCGGCGTGCATGTGGTGACCTACGACGCCTACCTTGAGGCCGAGCGCGCGCATGCCGCGCAGCAGATGGACAACGCGGCGGTGATCATCCTGGGGATCGCGCTGGCCTACGCGCTGATCGCGGTCGCCAACACCCTGATCATGGCGATGGCGGGGAGGCGGCGGGAGTTCGCCCTGCTCGCTCTCACCGGCGCGGTGCGCGGTCAGATCGTGAGGGTGGCCGCGGCCGAGTCGGCCGTGGCGGTGGTCGTCGCCACCCTGCTCGCTGCCGTGGCGACCGCGCTCGCCGCACTGACCCAGCGCGTCTCGTTGGGCAAGCTCGTGGCCGACGCGCCGACGGTGGTCCCGTGGGCGCGGATCGGGGAGGCCGTCGCGCTCTGCGCCCTCGTCGCCCTGGCCACCGCGGCGGGCGCGGCCGTGCGTGCGACCCGTGGGCGGGCGGTCGAGGGCGCGGGCGTCCGCGAGTGAGGAGCCATCTGGCAGGAGGCCTGGACCCTCGGGTGAACACCACCGAGCCGACGGCCTGTCAACGCACCCGTTGACGGGAGCGTTGACGCCGCGTCTACCGGGGCCCGGTGGCATGAGCGCAGGCCGGTTCCAGGGGGGAACCGCCCGAGAGGAGAGCCCCGAGATGTTCACCCGTCGTACGGCCGCCGCCGTCGTCCTGTCCGCCGCGACCGTCGTGTCCGGGATGGCCTTCGGCGCCGGGACCGCCAGCGCGGCCGAGTCGCTCCCGTCCAGCGGCGCCGACTACCGCATCTCCAGTTACGCGGGCGGCGCCCTGCAGTGGGACAGCCGCAACAACGCCTCCAACGTGGTGGTCCGCGACTGGAACGAGTCCTCCGCCCAGCAGGTCTGGACGGTCAGGGACGAGGGCAACGGCACCTGGTCGGTCAAGGTGCCCGGCACCAACAACGCCGTCGACCGGGACCGGGTCAAGAACACCGTCGGTGCCTGGAACTACGTCGGCGCGGACAACCAGAAGTGGTGGCTGGAGAACACCTCGATGGGCAGCGGCCGGGCCTGGCTGCTGCACAGCGTCTCGGACAGCAACCTCTGCCTGGCCCGTGGCGCGGACCTGAACGCCAAGGTGGCCGCCTGCAACGCGGGGGACCAGGCGCAGTCCTGGAACCTCGACCGCAACGGCGCCACCACCCCGCCGACCGCCGGCCGCCCGGCCATCGACCTCGACTACTCGCAGGCCCCGGACCTCGGGCCGTGGCTGGAGCAGCAGAAGAGGACCGTCGCGGACTACTACCCGACGATCTCCAACCTGATCACCAAGGGAGCCTTCGCCGCCCCCAGCTACTTCAAGATCATCTTCGACCCGAAGCTGACCGACAACCCCGCGTTCACCACGGTGAACCCCAGCAACGGCGTCAAGGAGGTCCACGTCAACATCGGCTACACCCGCGGCAACCAGGGTGACACCGGCTTCCTGGTGCACGAGGCCGTGCACGTCGCGGTCTGGGACAGCCCGTTCTCCGGCAAGTGGTGGCTGGGCGAGGGCCTGGCGGACTGGGTGCGCGACTACAACTTCCAGCCGGGCACCGGCGCCCAGCACTTCGGCCCGGACTCCAACTACGACAGCGGCTACCAGGCCACCGCCCGGTTCATCGACTACGTCTCGAAGGCCTACAACAAGCCCGACCTGGCACACCTGCTGAACACCACGAACTACAACGAGCAGATCTGGGTCCAGCTCACCGGCAAGAGCGCCCAGCAGCTCTGGAACGAGATGCCCAAGTAACCCGCGCCCCCACACCCCACCCGACCGCCCCCGCCCCCCCCCCACGCACGCCCTCCCGGGGGCACACAGGAAACCCCGCCCGGGGGCGGGTGTG
>NZ_JBHWIR010000132.1:0-6161 GCF_042731835.1 Kitasatospora sp. NPDC059817
CGCGCTGGTCGGGGGCTCGGGGCCCCCGCCCCCCCGCGCGGGGGCGCGCCCCCCCACGCCGTCGTCCACTCCGTCCGTCAGAAGGCCGCGGCGAGCCGCTTCACCGCCTGCTCGACCCGCTCGTCGGTCTCGGTGACCGCCACCCGGACGTGCCGCGCGCCCGCCTCGCCGTAGAACTCCCCGGGCGCCACCAGGATGCCGAGCTCAGCCAGCGCGCCCACCGTCACCCAGCAGGGCTCGTCCCTGGTCGCCCAGAGGAAGAGCGCGCCCACCGAGTGGTCGATCCGGAAGCCGCACTCCAGCAGCGCCGCGCGCAGCACGGCCCGCCGCCGGGCGTAGCTCCCGCGCTGCCCCGCCAGGTGCGAGTCGTCGCCGAGCGCCGCCACCATGGCGGCCTGCACCGGGGCGGGCACCATGTGTCCGGCGTGCTTGCGCACCTCCAGCAGCGTGGCGATCACCGCCGGGTCCCCGGCAGCGAACCCGGCCCGGTAGCCGGCCAGGTTGGAGCGCTTGGAGAGCGAGTGCACGGCCAGGACCCCCTCGTGGCTGCCACCGCTGATCTCGGGGTGCAGCACCGAGCGGGTCTCGCCCTCCCAGACGTGGTCGAGGTAGCACTCGTCGTTCACCACGAGGGCGCCGCGTTCCCGCGCCCAGCCGACGATCGCGCGCAGCTCGGCGGTGCCGAGGACGCGGCCCTCCGGGTTGGACGGGGAGTTCAGCCAGACCACCCTGGGGGCGGGGCCGTCGTAGTCCAGCGGCGAGGCCGTCCGGACCAGCCGGGCACCCGCCAGCCGGGCGCTCACCTCGTACGTGGGGAAGGCGAGTTCGGGCACCAGGACGACGTCGGAGGGGCCCAGGCCGAGCATGGTGGGCAGCCAGGCGATCAGCTCCTTGGTGCCGACCGCGGGGATCACCGCGGACGGGTCCACGCTCACGCCCTCGCGCCGCAGCAGCCATGCCGCGACGGCCTCGCGGAGCTGCGGCGTACCCTCCGTGGACGGGTAGCCGGGGGCGTCCGCGGCGGCGGCCAGGGCCGCGCGGACGACGGCCGGCGTCCGGTCCACCGGGTCGCCGAGCGCCAGGTTGACCAGCCCGTCGGGGTGGGCGGCGGCGAGCTTGCGGTAGGGGAACAGGACGTCCCAGGGGAACTTCGGCAGCCGCTCGATCATGCCCGGGCCCCCTTCGCGACGGTGCGGGCCAGCGGCGTCGCCTGGCAGTCGGAGTCGATGCCCCAGGAGACGATCCGCTCCGGGGTGATCCGGATCAGCTCGTCGTCGACGTGCGGCAGGACCTCCTTGCCGCCGGTGGGGAGCGCCTGCGCGGTGCCGCGGATCTCCAGGCCCCGGACCACCCAGTCCGCCGGGTCCAGCACGTCGTCCACGACCAGCGAGACCTTCGGATTCTCCTGCACGTGGCGGTACTTGAGGCTGCGGGCCATGCCGCGACCGGTCACATCGATGGTGCCGAGGCCGGCGTTGTAGTGGAAGCCGAGCGGGACGACGTGCGGCTGCCCGCGACCGTCCACGGTGGCCAGGCGGGCTAGCGACTGCGAGGCCAGATAGGCGGCCTCGTTCGCGGTGAAGGGCATGACGGGTCCTCACATCGGTCGGATCAGGGATTCCGCCGACGCTAGGCGTCGCCCTTCGAGCCGCTTTCGTGCCCCGCCCGCGCCAGGGCTGCCAAGAGCGCTGGACACCGGCTCGAAGCGGCGCTGGCACGGTGGGCCCGTCGTACAGGAGCCGGCAGCGGAGGGCGCGATGGACTGCGATGTGGTGGTGGCGGGTGCGGGGCCGACGGGCCTGATGCTCGCCTGCGAGCTGGCGTTGGGCGGTGCCCGGACGCTGGTGGTGGAGCGTAGGGAGGAG
The DNA here is from genome assembly GCF_042731835.1 of Kitasatospora sp. NPDC059817. Taxonomy (NCBI): domain Bacteria; kingdom Bacillati; phylum Actinomycetota; class Actinomycetes; order Kitasatosporales; family Streptomycetaceae; genus Kitasatospora; species Kitasatospora sp. NPDC059817. The sequence goes on from NZ_JBHWIR010000132.1 coordinate 1,866, forward strand.
CCGGAGAAACACTCGAAGGCCATGGGCATGCAGGGCCGCACCGTGGAACTGCTGGAACTGCGCGGGCTGCTCGACCGGTTCCTGGAGGGCGCGGGCCTGCTCAAGGGCGGCAACTTCGCCAGCCTGGGCGTGCCGATGCGGTTCGAGGAGTTCGACACCCGGCACCCGTACGTGCTGCTGGTGCCGCAGCTGCGCACGGAGGAGCTGCTGGCCGAGCGGGCGCGGGAACTCGGCGTGCGGATCGTCCGGGGCGCTCCCGTCACCGGCTTCACCCAGGACGAGGACGGCGTGACCGTCGAGACCGGGACCGGCAGCGTCCGGGCGCGCTACCTGGTCGGCTGCGACGGCGGCGGCAGTACCGTACGCCGGCAGGCGGGGATCGCCTTCACCGGCCAGGACCCGCACATGTACGCGCTGATCGGGGACATGCGGTTCCGAGGTGAGCTGCCGCGCGGTGAGGGACTGGGGCCGATGCGCCCGGTGGGTCTGGTCAACCCGGAGAAGAGGTCCTGGTTCGGCGCCTTCCAGCACAAGCCGGACGTCTACCGGGCCACCGTCGCCTGGTTCGGCGAGCCCTTCCCCGACCGCAACGCGCCGGTCACCGAGGAGGAGATGCGCGCGGCCCTGGTCGAGCACACCGGCGGCGACCACGGGATGCACGACGTCACCTGGCTGTCCCGGCTCACCGACGTCTCCCGGCTGGCCGGGGCGTACCGCAGCGGCCGGGTGCTGCTGGCCGGCGACGCGGCGCACATCCACCTGCCGGCCGGCGGGCAGGGGCTCAACCTCGGCATCCAGGACGCGGTGAACCTCGGCTGGAAGCTCGCGTCCGTGGTACGCGGCCAGGGCGGCGAGGAGTTGCTGGACAGCTACCAGGGCGAGCGGCGCCCGGTCGCCGACGGCGTGGTGCGCAACACCCGGACCCAGGCCGTGCTGATCGACCCGGACCCGAGGTACGACGCGCTGCGCCAGACCTTCCGCGAGCTGATGGCACTGCCGGACACCAACCGCCACATCGCCGGGATGCTGTCCGGCTTCGACGTCGCCTACGGGACGGGTGACCACCCGTCGGTCGGGCGCCGGATGCCGGACGCCGACCTGCTCACCGCCGGGGGCGGCCGACGGATCAGCGGCTGCTTCACCGAGGCGCGCGGGCTGCTGCTGCTGCCCGAACCCGGACCGGCCGCCTCGCCACCGGCCGCCTCGCCACCGGCCGCCTCGCCACTGGCCGCCTGGGCCGACCGCGTCACCACCGTGACCGCCAAGGTCGCGGGCGCGGAGCCCGACCTCGCCTTCCTGATCCGCCCTGACGGCTACGTCGCCTGGGCCGGGCCCCCGGCGCGGCGCGAGGAGCTCCGCCACGCCGCGACCACCTGGTTCGGCGCCGCCTGAGAACCGCACGACCCGCACGACCCGCACGACACCCGCAGCACACCGAGAGAGGGAGAAGATGACTTCAGTCACCGGCAGCCCCGCCGCCCGCGCGCGCCGGATCGTCGCACTCAACACCGCCTACTTCCAAGCGAAGGCGCTCCAGAGCGCGGTGGAGCTCGGCCTCTTCGAGCTACTGGCGGACCGCTCCGCCGGCGTCGACGAGATCCGGTCCGAACTGGGCGTCAACCACCGGCTGTTCAAGGACTTCCTGGACGCCCTGGTCGGCCTCGACCTGCTGACGGCCGAGGACGGCCGCTACCGCGCCGCCCCGCTCGCCGAGGAGTTCCTGCTCCCGGACGCTCCGACCTACCTGGGCGGCACCGCCCAGCAGCACGCCCGGCTGCACTTCCACGCCTGGGCGCAGCTGACCGACGCGCTGCGCGACGGCAAGGCCAAGTCCGCCGTCGCCGCGCAGGGTCCGCTGGCCTACCCCAAGCACTACGAGGACCTCGACCGCGCCCGCCAGGTCATGGCGCACATGGACGCCCACAACGGGTTCACCGCGGACGAGCTGGCCCGCCAGCTCGACTGGAGCCGCTACACGTCCTTCGTGGACGTCGGCGGCGCGCGCGGCAACGTGGCCTCCCGGATCGCCTCGGCCCACCCGCACCTGCGGGGCGCCGTCTTCGACCTGCCGGCGCTGCGCCCGCTCTTCGACGAGCTGGTGAGCACGGCCGGGACGGCCGACCGGGTCACCTTCCACGGCGGCGACTTCTTCGCCTCCCCGATGCCGGAGGCCGATGTGGTGATCCTCGGCCACGTGCTGCCCGACTGGCCGGTCGACGACCGCCGGGAGCTGCTGCGGCGCGCCCACAAGGCGGTGCGGCCCGGCGGCGCGGTGGTGCTCTACGACGCCATGATCGACCCGGACGAGCGGGACCCGGAGGTCCTGCTGCAACGGATCAACCACACCATGATCCGGGACGACAGCTCCGCGTACTCGCTCCAGCAGGCCCGCGACTACCTGGAGGAGGCCGGCTTCACGGTCGACCGGGTGACCGCCACCGACACCATCACCCGGGACCACTTCGCCATCGGCGTCAAGTCCGCCTGAACGGAAGGGAGAACGACGTGACGGAGCACGCCGCACCGCAGGCGGAACAGCCGTACGACGTGGTCATCGTCGGCACCGGCCTGTCGGGCACCATGCTCGGCTCGATCCTGGCCAAGCAGGACTTCCGCGTCCTGCTGCTCGACGGCACCCACCACCCCCGGTTCGCCGTCGGCGAGTCGACCATCGGGCAGACGCTGGTGGTGCTGCGGCTGATCGCCGACCGGTACGGGATCCCGGAGATCGCCCACCTGGCGAGCTTCGAGGACGTGCTGGCCAACGTGAGCAGCGCGCACGGGCAGAAGAGCAACTTCGGGTTCATGTTCCACGAGGACGGCGAGGAGCCGGACCCGAACCTCACCAGCCAGTTCCGCATCCCCGGGATCGTCGGCAACGCCGCGCACTTCTTCCGGCAGGACACCGACGCGTACATGTTCCACACCGCTGTCCGCTACGGCTGCGACGCGCGGCAGGACTACCGGGTGGAGCGCGTCGACCTCGACGACGACGGGGTCACGGTGGTCGGCGCGGACGGCAGCAGCTACCGCGCCCGCTACCTGGTCGACGCCAGCGGGTTCCGCTCGCCGCTGGCCAAGCAGCTGGGGCTGCGGGAGGAGCCCAGCCGGCTCAAGCACCACGCGCGCTCGATCTTCACGCACATGGTCGGGGTGGAGGCGATCGACGACCACCTGGACACGCCCGACGGGCTGCGTCCGCCGGTGCCGTGGAACGACGGGACGATGCACCACATCTTCGAGCGCGGCTGGATGTGGATCATCCCGTTCGACAACCACCCCGGGGCAACCAATCCCCTGTGCAGCGTGGGCATCCAGCTCGACCCGAGGACGTACCCGGCGCGCCAGGACCTCACCGCCGAGGAGGAGTTCTGGTCCCACGTGGACCGCTTCCCCGCGGTGCGGCGGCAGTTGGAGGGCGCCCGGAGCGTGCGCGAGTGGGTCCGGACGGACCGGATGCAGTACTCCTCGACCCGGACGGTCGGCGAGCGCTGGTGCCTGATGTCGCACGCGGCCGGGTTCATCGACCCGCTGTTCTCCCGGGGGCTGTCCAACACCTGCGAGATCATCAACGCGCTGTCCTGGCGGCTGATGGCGGCGCTGCGCGAGGACGACTTCTCGCTGGAGCGGTTCGCCTACGTGGAGCGGCTGGAGCAGGGCCTGCTGGACTACAACGACCGGCTGGTGAACAACTCGTTCATCTCCTTCTCCCACTACCCGTTGTGGAACTCGGTGTTCCGGATCTGGGCCTCGGCCAGCGTGATCGGCGGCAAGCGCATCCTCAACGCGCTGACCGCGACCAAGGAGACCGGTGACGACACGCACTGCCAGGCCCTGGACGACAACCCGTACCCGGGGCTGTGGTGCCCGCTGGACTTCTACAAGGAGGCCTTCGACGAGCTCACCGAGCTGTGCGAGGCCGTGGACGCCAAGCGGATGACGGCCGAGGAGGCCGCCGCCACCCTGGAGCAGCGGGTGCGGGAGTCGGACTGGATGCTGCCCGCGCTGGGCTTCAACGACCCCGACACCCATCACATCAACCCGACGGCCGAGAAGATGATCCAGCTCGCACAGTGGGCCACCGACCACCCCCGCCCGGAGATCCGGGAGCTGCTGGCCGCCAGCGCCGAGGAGGTCAAGGCCGCCATGCGCAGGAGCTAGGGTCCTGTCCGGCCGAGGACGGCCGGCGGGACCGCCGAGGGGGCGCGCGCCGGGGCCGGGGGCCCCCGCCCCCCCGCCCCCCCCCCGCGGGCGCGCCCCCCCCCCCGCCCCCCCCCGCCGCCCGCCCACGCCCCC
>NZ_JBHWIR010000132.1:6170-21823 GCF_042731835.1 Kitasatospora sp. NPDC059817
GGCATCGAGCCCCTCCCCCCGGCCGAGGGGGGGGGCGGCCGGCGGGCCCGGGGGGGGCCGGGCCCGGGGCGAGGAACCCCGCCCGCGCCCCCTTCCGTCGTCGGCGCGCCGCTCAGCCCTCGGCCGCCAGGGTCAGCGCGACGGTCCTCGGGTCCTCCTCGACCGGCCAGCGGGCGTAGGAGCGGCGCCAGTACATCAGCGGGCTGGGCACCTCCGGCCGGGCGGCACCGTCCACGACGGCACCGATCACGATCGTGTGGTCGCCGGCGTCGAGGGCCGCGGCGACCCGGCACTCGGCGTGCGCGACGGCGTCCAGCGGCACGGTGGGCAGGCCACCGAGCCGGCTGGGCTCCCAGCGGACGCCGCTGAAGCGGTCGCCACTGGCCGAGGCGAACAGCGCGGAGGTGTCCTCACCACCACCGCGCAGCACGTTCACCACGAACTCGCCGCGGTCCAGCACGGCCCGCAGCACCCGGCTCTCCCGATGGATGCAGACCAGCAGCAGCGGCGGCGTCTTGGAGACGCTGCACGCCGCGGAGCAGGTCAACCCGTACGGCTCGCCGTCGGCGCCCAGGGTGGTCACCACGGTCACTCCGGTGGGCAGCGCGCCCATGATGGACAGGAAGGTCGGGCCGTCGACGCAGTCGCCGGCGAGGTCCTCGGGCAGGGGTAGGGGCATGGTGGGCATGGGGTCTCCACTCTCGGCAGTCCGGTGCGGTGTCCCCATGCTCGTCGGGCGCGTTCGAGTCGCCGTCGGGTACGCCGCGTACCCCTGGCCCGGGAGCGGGACCAGGGGTACGCGGGTTGCCTCGGACGCGCGGTCACTCCTCGTCGCGCAGCTCCCGCAGCAGGAAGGTGAGCACGAAGCCGACCGCCAGGATCAGGCCGCCGACCAGGAACATCGTCTGGAAGCCGGCGGCGAAGGCGTCGATCGTGCGGGCCGCGAGGCCACCGCTCGTGGCAGGGTCCGAGAGCGCCTGGCGCACCGCCTCGTCACCGTTCAGGTCACCGCCGATCCGGCCGGCCGCGACGCCGAACAGCACCGACATGAAGACCGCGGCGCCCGCCGTGCCGCCGAGCTGACGGAACAGGCCGGAGGCGGCGTTGGCCACGCCCAGCTCGGACTGGGGCGCCGCGCTCTGGATGGCCAGGGTGATGACCGTCTGGGAGAGCCCGATGCCCAGGCCGAGCCACGCCGTGAGCACCACCACCACCCACAGCGGGGTGTCGGCGCCGGCCGTGGAGAGCCCCAGCAGCGAGCCGGCCATCGAACCGAGCCCGACGATGGCGGGCTTCTTGAACCGGTTCGTCTTCTTGATGATCTTCGCGCAGACCATCTGGGAGATGATCGCGCCCGTCATCAGCGGGATGATCACCAGCCCGGCCACGGTGGCGGTGCGGCCCTGCACCAGCTGGAGGTAGAGCGGCAGGGTGGAGACCGTACCGAAGATGCCGACACCGATGGTGAAGTTGACTGCGGTGGCCAGGGTGATCCCGCCCCGCTTGAACAGCCGCAGCGGGACCATCGCCTCCAGGCCCCGGGCCCGCTCCGCCAGGACGAACAGCACCAGGCCGAGCGCGGCGACGGCGTACAGCACCAGCGAACGGCCCGAACCCCAGCCCCAGTCGAGGCCCTCCTCGGCGACGACCAGCAGCGGCACCAGCCAGAGCGCGAGGGTGACGGCGCCCCGGTAGTCGATCGGGTGGTTCACCCGCTGGTGCGGCAGGTTGAGTGCCTTGCGCACGCTCAGCAGCGCAACCAGCCCGAGCGGCACGTTGATCAGGAAGGCCCAGCGCCAGCCGGTCACCCCCAGGATCTCGCCGGCGCCCGCGAACAGCCCGCCGACCAGCGGGCCGAGCACGCTGGCCGCGACCCACGCCATCATCAGGTAGGAGAAGTACCGGCCGCGCTCCCGCACCGGGGCGAGGTCGGCGATGACGGCCGTGGGCAGCGACATCAGCCCGGCGCCGCCGAGTCCCTGGACCACGCGGGCGACGGCGAGCGTCTCCATCGAGTTCGCCAGCGAGCAGGCCGCCGACCCGACGATGAAGACCACGATCGCCGCCAGGTAGAGCGGCTTGCGGCCGTAGATGTCGGAGAGCTTGCCGTAGAACGGCATCGCGATCGTGGAGCTGACCAGGTAGCCGGTGATGACCCAGGCCTGGACGGTCTGCCCGTGCAGCTGGTCGCCGATCGTGCGCAGCGCGGTCGAGACGATGGTCTGGTCGAGTGCGGCGAGCAGGACTGCCAGCAGCAGTCCGGTGAGGGCCGTGATGATCTGGCGGTGGGTGAAGCCGGCCGGGCCGGCGTCGTCCGCGACGGCCTCGTCGGTCTGCGAGGCGAGGTTTGCCATGTCCTGTTTCTCCATGCGGTTTCGGTCGGCCCGCCGTGCGGTGCCGGACGACCGCACAACCCGGGCCCGACACACAAAATCGACAAGCTCTTGTCAATTTGAGGGTAGTGCCCACCTCGAGTAAATGACAAGCTCTTGTCGAAATCGCGCGAGCGTGCTGCGATTAGGCTTCCGTCATGACCGACCTCTCCCCCGTGGCAGATACCTTGAGCGAGATCACCACCGAGTTGTTCGCCGTCAACGGCGCCCTGCTGCGCGCGGGCGACGGGCTGTCCGGCCGGTTCGGGCTGACCTCCGCGCGATGGCAGGTCCTCGGCCTGCTGGCAGACGGTCCGCACAGCGCCGCGCACCTCGCGCGGGAGCGCGGGCTGCGCCGCCAGGCCGTCCAGCAGACCGTGGTCAAACTGGTCGAGGACGGCCTCGCCACCACCAGCCCCAACCCGGCGGACCGGCGCGCACCGCTGGTCTCGCTGACCGCGAAGGGCGCCGACGCACTCGCCCTGCTGGAGCCGGCCGAGCGGCGCTGGCTGGAACACCTGGCCTCGCCACTGGACCCGGACGACCTGAAGGCCACGCTGCGAGTGCTGCGTGGCCTTCGGGCGGCGCTGGCCGACGAACTGCCCCCGTCGGTCGCGGGCGACAGTGGCACCGCGGATCTCACAGGTCCAACGTGACCTCGTACTCCGTGAGCCAGGAGTTGAGCCAGAGCACCAGCTCCAGGCTCCCCCGGTCGTACGGGCGGCTCACCGCGCCCAGCGGCCGGTCGACGACCGCCCGCGCCCGCCCGAGGTCCAGCAGCGGCAGGACCGGGGCGTCCGCGTCGCGCAGCAGCCGGGCGAGTTCGGCGCGCAGCACGGCCTCGTAGCCCGGGTCCTGGGTGGCCGGGTACGGGGTCTTGACCCGCTCGACCACCGACCGCGGCAACAGGTCGGCGACGGCCGCGCGCAGCAGGCTCTTCTCCCGGCCGTCGAAGGACTTCATCGCCCACGGCACGTTGAAGACGTACTCCACCAACCGGTGGTCGCAGAACGGCACCCGAACCTCCAGGCCCACCGCCATGCTCATCCGGTCCTTGCGGTCGAGCAGGGTCTGCACGAACCGGGTCAGGTTGAGATAGGTGATCTCGCGCATCCGACGGTCATCGGCGGACTCCCCCGGCAGCACCGGCACTTCGGCGAGCGCCTCCGAGTACCGCGCGGCCCGGTAGCCGTCGAGGTCGAGCTTGTCCAGCAGTCCCTGCTGGAACAGCGAGCGGCCGCCGAAGTAGCGTGCCGAACCCGAGGTGAGCCAGGGGAAGGTGGTGGCGCGCAGGGCCAGCGGGTTGTGGAACCAGCGGTAGCCGCCGAACAGTTCGTCCGCGGCCTCGCCGGACAGCGCCACCGTGCACTCCCGCTTCACCGCCCGGAAGAACAGGTACAGCGAGGGCCACATGTCACCCCAGTACGCGGGCGGCAGGTCGGTGGCCCGCAGCACCGCGGCGCGCACCGCCGGATCCGTCAGATCGCCGCTGTCCAGCAGGACTTCGCGGTGTTCCGCACCCACGTGCCGGGCCAGGTCGTGGACGAACGGCGCGTCCGGCGCCTGGCGCACCGCGTCCGGGGCGAAGCCGTCCGCCGCGCCCCGGAAGTCCACCGAGAACGAGCGCACCGGCCCCGACCGGGCCGCCAGCGCCGTCACCGCCGAGGAGTCGAGGCCTCCGGAGAGCAGGCAGCCCAGCGGCACGTCCGAGACCAGCTGGCGCGCGACCGTGTCGGACAGCAGCTCCCGCACCGTCCCGATGGTCGCGGACAGGTCGTCGGTGTGCTCACGGGCCTCCAGCCGCCAGTAGGTGTGCCGGCGCACCCCGGTGCGCCCGACCCGGACGAGTTGGCCGGGCCGGACCTCGCGCATCCCGGAGAAGACGGCCGCCTCGGGCGTCTTGACCATGTCCAGCGCCTCGCACAGCCCCTCCGCGCCGACCCTGCGCGGCACCGCGCGGTCGGCGAGGACGGCCTTCGGCTCCGAGCCGAACAGCACGCCCGTGTCTGTCGGGTAGTAGTACAGCGGTTTGACGCCCATCCGGTCGCGGACCAGCAGCAGTTCCTCGGCCTGCTCGTCCCAGATGCCGAAGGCGTACATGCCGTTGAGCCGGTCCACCAGCGCGGCACCCCACTGGAGGTAGCCGCGGAGCACCACCTCGGTGTCGCACGCCGTCCGGAACCGGTGGCCGAGCGCGATCAACTCGGCGCGCAACTCACGGAAGTTGTAGACCTCGCCGGCGAACGTGATCGCCGCGCCGCGGCCCCGGTGCCGGGCGGTCATCGGCTGCTGCCCGTGCGCCGGGTCGATCACCGCCAGCCGGCGGTGGCCGAAGCCGACCCACGGGCCGAACCAGAGCCCCTCGGCGTCCGGACCTCGGCAGGCCATGGTGTCCGTCATCGCCTGCAGCAGATCACGGCGCTGCTCGGGGGAGGCGTCGAAGTCGACCGCCCCAACGATGCCGCACACGCTCAACCCACCTGGGTCAGGCTCAGGTTGACCGCGGCCAGCAGCTGCCGCGGGGTCCTGGCCTCGACCACGACGTCGTCCGGCAGCGCGATGCTCCGGTCCCGCTCGATCATGTTGACGGTGTTGAACAGCGCCAGCGAGTCGTAGCCCAGGGCCTCGAAGGGCACGTCCAGGACGTCGTCGAGGTCGACGCCCTCGTCGACGCCCGCGGCCTCGCGCAGCGTGGTGATCAGATCGTCAAGGGTGAACTCTGCCATGGCGTTTCCTCAGTTCGGTCGATCGTCGGTCGATCGTCGGTCGGTTCTTCGGCGGCCGCTTCCGCGGCTCGCCCGCAGTCGGTCGGAAGTCGGTCAGCGGTCGGTCAGCAACCCGTCAGCACCAGCGCGCTGTTGAACCCGCCGTGCCCACGGGCGAGTACCAGCGCGCTCCCCAGCCGGGACGGCCTCGGCCGATCCCCCACCAGGTCCAGCTCACCGAAGGCGGGCCGTCCGAGGTGGACGGAGGGCGGGATCACCGAGTCCCGCATGGCCAGCAGCGCCGCGGCCACGTCCAGCGGGGCACCCCCGGCGAGCAGCCGGCCGGTCATCGTCTTGGGCGCCGTCACCGGCACCCCGCGCGGTCCGAACACCGCGCTCAGCACCTCGGCCTCCGCCCGGTCCCGCTCGGCCACCCCGCTGGCGTCGGCGAAGACCACGTCGATGTCGGACGGGCCGGCCCCGGCGTCGGCCAGCGCCGCCTCGATCGCCCGCCGCAGCCCGGGCGGACGCCCGGAACCGGGGCGCGGGTCGAAGGTGGCCGAGTAGCCGGCCACCTCCCCGTAGTGGCGGCGCTGCCCGCGCCCGGCCGCCCGCTCGGGATCCTCCAGGACGAGCAGCGCACCGCCCTCCCCCGGCACCCCGCCCGACGCGTCGGCGTCGAACGGCAGGAAGGCCCGCCGTGGGTCCCGTTCCGGGCTCACCGTGCCGCTGCGGGTGAGGCAGAGCCACGACCACGGGCAGAGCGAGCCGTCCACCCCGCCCGCCAGCATCAACGCGGTGCCCTCCCGGACGTGCCGCCGCGCCTTGGCCAGTGCGTCCAACCCGCCCGCCTGCTCGGCCACCAGCGCCGAGCCGGGGCCCCGCATGCCGTGCCGGATCGAGATCTGCCCGGTGTTGACCGGGTAGAACCAGGCGAAGGACTGGTACGCGCTGACGTATGCCGGGCCCTTGCTCCACAGCGCCGTCAGCTCCCGCTGCCCGAACTCGAACCCGCCGGCGGAGGCGGCCGTGACCACCCCGGCGGCGAAGTCCGGCATCGTCGCCGGGTCCGCCCCCGCGTCGGCCAGGGCCTCCTCCGCCGCCACCAGCGCCAGCCTGGTCATGTGGTCGGTCTGGGGCAGCAGCCTGCTCGGCAGATGGTCCTCCGGCCGGAAGTTCACCTCACCGGCCACGTGCGCCCGGTAGCCGGCCGAGTCGAAGCGGGTCACCGGGCCGAGGCCCGAACGGCCGGCCAGCGTGGCCTCCCAGTACTCCTCCACACCCCAGCCGTTCGGCGCCACCACGCCGATACCGGTCACCACGACCTTCGTCATGCCCCGCTCCATTCCGGCTCGGCCAGCACGATCGCGCTCTGGAAGCCACCGAAACCACTGGCCACGCTGAGCACCGTGGACACCCGCTGCTCCCTGGCCACCAGCGGCACGTAGTCCAGATCGCACTCGGGATCGGGCACGTGCAGATTGGCCGTCGGCGGAACCACCGAGTGCTCGATCGCCAGCGCGCTGGCGGCGAACTCCAGGGCACAGACCGCGCCCAGCGAGTGCCCGATCATCGACTTGATCGAGCTGACCGGCACCCGGTAGGCGTGCCCGCCGAGGCTCCGTTTGAACGCGGCCGTCTCGTGCCGGTCGTTCTGCTTGGTGGCCGAGCCGTGCGCGTTGACGTACGCGATGTCCTCGGGATTCATCCGGCTCCGGTCGAGCGCGACCCGAATCGCCTCCGCCATCTCGTTCCCGTCCAGCCGCAGCCCCGTCATGCTGTAGGAGTTGCAGCGCCCGGCGTACCCCGTGACCTCGGCGTAGACGTGCGCGCCGCGTCGGCGCGCGTGCTCGCGCTCCTCCAGGACGAACATCGCCGCGCCCTCGCCGAGGGCGAAGCCGTTGCGGGTCAGGTCGAACGGCCGCGAGGCGCTCTCCGGCTCGTCGTTGCGCGGCGAGGTCGCCTTGATCGCGTCGAAGCAGGCCACCGTGATCGGAGAGATCGCCGCGTCCGACGCACCGGCCAGCATCACGTCCGCCTCGCCGTCACGGATCAGGTCGCAGGCGTGGGCGATCACGTCGATACCGGAGGTGCACCCGGTCGAGACCACGCCCACCGGCCCCTCGGCCTCCACCAGCCAGGCCAGTTCGGTCGCCATCGAGGACGGCACGAAGTAGTCGTACAGATAGGGCACACCATGGGCGTCGTCGACCAGCTGCCGCCGGCCCTCGTCGCTGACCACGGCGAACTCGCGGTCGAGGCTGATCGTCATCCCGCACGCCGTCCCGGCCATCACCCCGGTGCGGAGCGGATCGTTCGACCCCGACACCCCGGAGTCGGCCAGTGCCTCGCGCGCCGCCACCATGGCGAACTGCGCGGTGCGGTCCCATTGCCGGATCTGACGCTGGGTCAGACCACTGGCCACCGGATCGAAATCACACTCGGCGGCCACCCGGGACCTGAACGGCGACGGGTCGAACGTCGAGATCGTCCGGGTCGCCGTCCGGCCCGCGGTCAGCAACTCCCAGAACGCCTTGGTGCCGACCTCGCCGGGGGCCACCACCCCCATCCCGGTCACCACCACGCGGCACCGCCCGTCCTCACCTGACACCGCTGCTCCCCCGCTCCGCATCCGACATACCCGATCGCCTCCTGTCCGTGAGAAGAAATCCGCCGGCACCGATCGTCGGCTCCCGCCCTCGCGGCGGATTCGAGCCGCCGTCCACCTGCCGCGCGGCCCGCCGCGCGAACCGGCGTTGAGGAGTGCTCCCTAGCCTCTGGTCGCATGGACATCGACACCGACATCTGCGTGGTCGGCGGCGGCCCCGCCGGGCTGACGCTCGCCCTGCTCCTGGTCCGCTCCGGCGTGCGGGTCACCCTGCTGGAACGCAGCCGCTCGCTGGACCGGACGTACCGCGGCGAGATCCTCCAGCCCGGCGGCCAGGCACTGCTGGACGAGCTGGGCGTCCTCCGCCCGGCGCGGGCACACGGCGCCGTCGAGCACCAACGCTTCCTGCTGGAGGAGCGCGGCCGGATCCTCATCAACGGTGACTACCGACGGCTGCCCGGACCGTACAACTGCCTGCTGAGCCTGCCACAACGCCACCTGCTGGCCGAGCTGCTGGCCGCCTGCGCACGGCACGACGGCTTCCGCTACCTGGCGGGCACCAGGGCGAGCGGGCTGGTGGAGGAGGGCGGCGTCGTCCGCGGGGCGGTCGCCGCCGGGCCCGGCGGGGCGGGCGAGCAGGGGAGCCGGGCGCGGGGGGTGGTGGCGGCGGCCGGGCGCGTCTCGCTTATCGCCCCCCACGCCGGCCTCGGCTACCGGCGCCAGGAGCTGTTCAGCCAGGACGTCCTCTGGTTCCGGCTGAGCGGAGCGCCGCAGCGGAGCACCGGGCACACGCGGGACGTCCGGGTCTTCCGGGCCGGCGGCAATCCGGTCCTGAGCTACTCCTCGGTGCCCGACTCGCTCCAGCTCGGCTGGACGCTCCCGCACGGCGGCTTCCGTCGGCTGGCCGACCGGGGAGCCGACCACATCATCGAGCAACTGTGCCACGCCGCACCGGAGTACGCCGAGCGCATCCGCGAGGAGATCACCGGCTTCGGGGACCTGTCCCTGCTCGACGTCTTCTCCGGCAGCGCCGAGGAGTGGGTGCGCGACGGGCTGGTGCTGATCGGCGACAGCGCCCACACCCACAGCCCGATCGGCGCGCAGGGCATCAACCTCGCCATTCGGGACGCCGTCGCGGCTCACCCCGTCCTGGTCGAGGCGGTGCGCAGCGCCGACGCCGGCGCGGCCCGGCTCGACCGGTACACAGCGCTGCGCAGGCCCGAGGTGGACCGGATCACCCGGATCCAGCGGATCCAGAGCCGGATGATGCTCTCCACCGGGCGCCTCTCCTCGGCGATCCGCCCGCGGACGGCGGCTCTGGTGTCCAAGACCCCGCTCTACGGCGCGATGCTGCGCCGGATCGCCTTCGGCACCTCGCCCGTCCGGCTGCGGACCGATCTGCTCGGCTCCACCGGGCGGTGACCGGCGCCCTCCCCCCCCTCCCGGTACGTCACCCCATTTCCCGTACCGGCCTGGCAGCCGCCCTCACCGGGGCACCGAGCGAAGAGGTAGAGCGTGATGACTCCACTGATCGATCCGCATCAACTGTCGGCCGCCGGGCCGACCGAGGCGGCGACGGCGGGCGGTGTGCTCGTCGCCCTGGCCGTCATCCTCGGCACCGCGTTCGTCTGCGGGAGACTGGCCGTCCGGCTGCGCCAGCCCGCCGTCATGGGTGAGATCGTCGGCGGGGTCGCCCTCGGGCCCAGCCTGATCGGTCTGCTCCCGGGACGGTTGGACGCCGTCCTGTTCCCCCCCGAGGTCCAGCCCCATCTGCGGGTGCTCTCCCAACTCGGCCTGGTCTTCTTCATGTTCATCGTGGGGTACCGGTTCGACACCGCCCATCTGCGGGGCGCCGGGCGCCGGGTGACGGCGGTGTCGCTCAGCTCCGTCGCACTGCCCTTCGCGCTCGGCCTGGGCCTCGCGGTGCTGCTCCAACCCTGGTTCGACGCCTCCCAGTTGAGAACCACCGGCTGGCTGGGCCCGGCCCTGTTCCTGGGGACGGCGATGTCCATCACGGCCTTCCCCGTCCTCGCCCGGATCATCGCCGAACGCGGGATGCACCAGGATCCGCTCGGCACCCTGTCGCTCGCCTGCGCCGCCCTGCAGGACTTCCTCGCGTGGTGTGCGCTGGCCGTGGTAGTGGCCGTGGTGAACGCCCAGAGCCCTTGGGCGCTCGGACGGTTGGCGCTGAACACGGTCGTCGTCGTGCTCGTCCTCGGTTGCGTCGTCCGCCCCGCCCTCGGCTGGCTGCTGGCGCCGGAGCGGCGCCGCGCCGTCGGCGGACCGTGGATCCACGCCGTCCTCGTCACCGGGACACTGCTCTCCGCCTGGGTCACCGGCGAGATCGGCCTGGACGCCGTCTTCGGCGCCTTCATGTTCGGCGCGGCGGTGCCCCGCGACCGGATCGACGCCCTCGCGCCCGAGGTCCCGGAGCGCATCGAGCAGGCCGGCCTCCTCCTGCTGCCGGCCTTCTTCACGGTCACGGGGCTGGCCGTCGACCTGACCGGCATCGGGTGGCACGGCCTGGTCATCGTGGCCGCGGTGCTGGTGACGGCCTGCGTCGGCAAGTTCGCCGGTGCCGCCGCCGCTGCCCGGCTCACCGGCTCGACCAGGCGGGAGGCGGCCGCCCTCGGCATCCTGCTCAACGCCCGAGGCCTCACCGAGCTCGTCATCCTGAACGTGGGCCACCGGCTCGGCGTCATCGACACCCGGATGTTCAGCGCGATGGTGGTCATGGCCCTCGTCACGACCCTGATGACCGGGCCGCTGCTGCGACGCGTCGCCCCGCGGGGCACGCCATCACCATCGCTCCGCGCCCGCTCGGCCGCCCCCGAGGCGGTGTCCAGCAACTCCTGACCGTCCGGCCCCGAAGGGGTCAGAAGTCGCGCGGCACCGGTCCACCGGAGATGTCGCGCAGCTGCCTGCGCAGCTCCCTCTCGACGTCGCTGAGCGGCAGGTCGGGGCGGAGCCGCTCCGGGTGGCCCGGCCCGGGACCAGCGGGAGGCGGCGGCGCGACCGGCGGGGCGTACCCCGACAGCTGCCCGAGGGCGATCAGGCCTCGCAGCAGCGAGCGCAGGCAGGAACCGAGCAGTGAGCAGCGCATCCGCCGAGGATGGCGGGCCGCCTCGGAGCGCCCGTACAGCAGCGTTCGAGCGGGTCGGCCACCTCCAGCCGACCGCCACCGCGCTTCAGCCGCGGGAGGCGACGGGGCCGGCTGCGGCACGCCGCCCGGCCACCGCGGCCCTGCCGTGCCATCACGACGCAGCCGACGGCGCCGCCTTCGCGCCCGGCACCGCAACGGACGTGATCAGCTCTCCCGTACGTCCGCGGATGTCGATGCGGACCGGCAGCGTGCGGCGCCGCACGCTGGTCCCGCCGGGCCCGGCCGAGTGCGCCCGGCCCAGCACCTCTGTCACCGCCATGACGAGCGCCGTCGTCACGGCGTCCTCGGTGATCGGCCCGATGTCGCCCCCGAGCCAGTGCAGGACGAGCGCCCACTCGCCGTTTCGGGTCCCCGTGCGGGGCTGGGTGGGCTCCGCGTTCAGACCGAACTCGGCGAGGGCCTCGATCAGCGACTCCACGTCCTGGCCGTCGAGGTGCTGGAAGTTCTCTTCGATGAGCAGCTGTGTCATGAGCGTTCCCCCATGTGGTGGTCGGTCGGACGCGGACTCGGACGGCGCCTGCCGGACGTCGCCCTACGACGATGCCGCGCCAGGGGCAGTCCGGCCCGACGGCCGGGCTCCCCTGACGATCGATCAGTGCTTCTGATGGCGTGGACGGTCGTTCCGGCCCACCCGGTTGCCGCCGCCGGACATCTTGACGCGTTCCGTACGCACGGACGGCCACACGTCGCCACCGCGGGCCGCCGGACGACGGCACGACGGCACGACGGCACGACGGCACGACGAGGCGGCCCCGGTGCACGGATTCCCCGGCACCGGGGCCGCCTCGTGCGCTGAGCGGGGCTCACGCGCTGAGCGGGGCCGCGTCATGCGCTGAGCGGCGGCGATCCGGGCAGCGTCGCGCCCGCCGTGTGCCCCGTCACGCGCCCCGTCATGTGCCGTAGGCATGGGCGCCATGGCGTCTACGCCGAATCGTCGACTGCGTCATCGGCGCCCAACTCGCCTTCCCCGCCCCATACTCTGGCTCCCGCCGATGCGGACGCATCGTGTGTCGCAGGGGAGGATTTCGTGAAGTCGCTCATGGCAAGGGCCCGTTGGCTGGGCACCGCGGCATCGGTCGGCCTGCTGCTGACCACCGGAACCGGGATCGCCACCGCACAGCCCGCCACCACCACGGCCCCCCAGGTCGTCCCGGTGGGGTACGCGTACCCGACGACCGCCGTCACCCCGGACGGCACGAAGGCCTACGTCGGGGTGACCGACGACCCCCGCGGCACGCCCGTGGTCAAGGTCGTCGACACCCGGACCGGCGGGATCACCGCCCGGCTCACCCTTTCCACCGACGCGAACTCCTTCGTCGGCGCGCTGGCGATGAGCCCCGACGGCACGCGGCTGTACGCGACCGTGGGGGCGCAGCACCTGGTCACCATCGACACCGACAGCGACACGGTGGCCGCCGACGTCCTGCTCCCGGTCCAGCCGCACCCCGACGGGTACGTGGACGGCTCACCGAGCTCCCTCGTGGTCAGCCCGGACGGCGCCGGCGTCTACCTGGCCCAGAACGGGCCACGGCAGCGCTGGGGCTTCCAGCCCGCCCGGGTCCTCGCCTACTCGACCACCGCCGGCGCCTTCACCGCCTCCGTCGGCGTCACCGACTTCAGCGTCGGTTCGATCGTCCTGCGCCCCAACGGCCAGGACCTGTACGTCACCACCGGAGCAGGCCTGGTCCACCTGGCCGCCACGCCCACCTCGCTCACCACCGTCCGCACCCTCACCGCCGGACACGGCGCCTCCGGCGGCGCGGTGCTCAGCCCCGACGGCAGCACGCTGTACGGCCTCGGCGGCTACGAGAGCGACTACCTCGTCGACACCGAGACCGACACCGTCACCGAGAACTTCCACTTCGCGCCGGGCAACACCGACCTCCGCTACCCGGTCGTCAGCCCGGACGGAAGCCGCCTGTACTTCATCTCCAAGTCGACCGTCTTCGTCACCCCGGGCGGACCCACCCCTCCCGGCTACCACTACGAGAGCGTGATCCTCTCCTACGACACCGAGGCCCACGCGCTCGTCCCCGCCGAGACGGTGAACCCGCAGAAGGTGGAACTCGCCACCGGCCTGGCACTCGCCCCGGACGGCCACACCTTCTACCTCGGCGGCAACACCTACCCCGGCGGCGTTCCGGGCATCGTCGCCAGCTTGGAGATCATCAGTAACTGACGAATAGTCAAGTCTTAGGCAGTGACCGACCTTCGACGATCCGCCGGATCTCGCGCGCCAGGATGTCGGGGTCGCTGGTCGGCACCATGTGGTCGGCGTCGGCCGCCAGTACGTGGCGGCCGGCCTCGGCCCGGCCGACGCGGTAAGCATGGGAGGCGTTCACGGCCTCCCGGACCTTCGGGCCCATGCCGGTCGAGGTCCGGACCGCCGAGACCACCGTGAGCGGGATGCCGCCGAGGGCCGGCGGGTTCTCCTTCATGGCGGTCAAGTCCGCCACTACTGAGCCGAGTTCGGCCCCCCGGGTGCGAATGGTGGAGACGGTGAACCCCTCCTCGCGCATCTCGGCCGCGGCGTCCGCCGGCAGGGCGTCGAGCATCGGCCGGAAGGCCCGGGCCAGCAGGCCGGTGCGGGCCAGCAGCATGCTGACCGCCTGCCCGATCCGCTCCTGGCGGCGCACCGAGGGCGCGAACACCAGGTCGCAGGACTCGTCCGTCGGGTCGGCCAGCACCAGGCCCGCGATCCGCTCAGGGCGGGCCGCGGCGGCGATCCGGACGATCGGCCCGCCCCAGCTGTGCCCGACCAGGACGAACGGCCCGGGGCCGAGGCCGCCGAGGTGGTCGAGGTGGTCGAGCAGGTCGTTGAGGTCCTCGGCGAGGCGGCGCAGCGGGCGCGGCGCCGGGTCCGGCGCGCTGCGGCCGAGCCCGCTGCGGTCGTACGCCACCGTGGCCGCGACCCCGTCCAGCCGGAGCTGCACCGGCGCCCAGTACGAGCGGCTGGAGGCGAGCCCGCCTTCCAGCACGACCGTCGGCACGCCCTCGCCGCCGGGCCCCGGCCGCCGCATGTAGAACAGCTCCCGGCCGTCCCGTGTCCGCGCCCGCCCCGGCTCACCCTGACTGTGCATCCCCGGCACCGCCCTCACCCTCGACCAGCCATCAAGTTTGGTTAGCCTAACCTCACTTCCCTGGTGATCGCGACCACCCTCGGCCGACCTGCGAGGCGGCGGGCGGCGGCGGGGTCGGTCAGTGGTCGGCCGCCGTGCCACCGGCCGGACCAGGGCGGCAGCCTGTGACCTGGGGTCACAGGATGACCGCCTGTCTGGCTGGCCGCGAGGGCCGTCCGCAGGATGGCCGCATCGGACTCCTGCCCTCCCGTCGCGGCCGCTTCCGCCTGCCGTCCGAAGGCCCGGCCGCTCCCTCGCACGACAAGGTGGTGATCGCTGTGAGCAGCATCTCCGACCCGCCCCGGCCCGAACAGGCCGAGGACGTCCCGCCCCTGGCGCCGGCCCAGGCCTTCGAACGGTGGCGCTACGCGGGAGTGTTCCTCCTGCTGTTCCTGTTCGGCACGGAGACCTTCCTGGTGTCGCCGCTGCTGCCGACCATCGCGGACTCGGTGCACACCACCGAGGCGGCCGCCGCCTCCAGCGTCACCGCCTACGTGCTGGTGTACGCCGTCGCGGCGCCCTTCCTCGGGCTGCTGAGCGACCGGTTCGGCCGCCGCCGCACCCTGGTGGCGGGCACCCTGCTGTTCGTCGTGTCCAACGCGGCGGCCGCCCTCTCCACCGGGCTGACGCTGCTGGTCGTCTCCCGCGCGGTGGCCGGGCTGGCGGCGGCCGCGGCCGGGCCGGCGATCTGGGCGCACATCGCCGAGACCGCGCCGGAGTCGGTGCGCGGGCGGGCCCTCGGCCTGGGCATGGCGCTGTTCTCCTGCGGCCAGGTGATCGGCGTGCCGCTCGGCGGCTTCCTCGCCGGACTGGCCGGCTGGCGGTCGGCGTTCTGGGCGCTGACCATCGGCACCGCGGCGGCCGTGCCGCTGCTGCTGAGCCAGGTCCAGCGCCGTTCGGCGCAGGCGGCCGCGCCGCAGGTGGGGGCGGTCCGGGCGATCCTGGCGGGCTGGGCCGACCCGACGCTGCGGCGCGCCCTGCTGGTCAACACGGTGTTCAACACGGCCAACCTGGGCGCCTACACCTTCCTCGGCGCGGTGCTGGTGCAGCGCTTCGACCTGTCGGTGCAGGCCTTGGGCCTGGTGGGCGTGCTGGTCGGTGCGGGCAGCCTGGTCGGCTCGCTGCTGGGCGGCCGGCTCGGGGACCGGGCCAGGACCGCCGGGCGCTCCGACCTGCCGATGCTGCCGCTGTGGGGCGTGCTGCTGGCGGCGGGCGTCGCGCTGGCGGCCAAGGGGCCCGGCCTGGTCCTCGCCCTGGCCGGCGTGGTGGTGTGGTTCCTGGCCTCCGGAGGCTTCGTGACGGACCAGCAGACGCTGGCCGGCACCATCGCCCCGGAGCTGCGCGCGACCTCCAGCGCGTGGCTGACCTCGACCATGTACGCGGGCACCGGCCTCGGCGCCTGGGCGATCGGCACCTTCGGCAACGTCACGGACGGCACCCTGCTGATCGGCACCGGGCTCGCGCTGGTGGCCGCCCTGGGCGCGCTGGCGGTCAGCCTCGGCCTGCGCCGGTCCACCGCGTCGGGCACCTGAGGCCCCGCCGGAACGGCCGGGATGCCCAGCAGGGCCGGCGGCTCAGCCGACCCGGCGCTCCCCCTCCACGCCCGCGGCGCGCCGCGGCGCGGCCCGCGGCCCTCTGCGGCCGCGTCAGCCGCCCGGGCGCGGCGCGCGGGCGGGGGGCGCGCGC
>NZ_JBHWIR010000133.1:0-2764 GCF_042731835.1 Kitasatospora sp. NPDC059817
CGGCGCCCAGTCCCCGGCGCCGGGGCGGTCGCGGGTGCTGGGGTTGGGGCGCATAGGTGCGCGGGGGGGGGACGTCAACCCCGCCCCGCCCCCCTTCCGTTTCCGGCCCGGGTGGATGAACGCCGCGGCGCCCGGCTCGGTACCATGAAGATTCACCCCCTCCCGGTTGCGTCCGACCGTACGGGCCGCGGCAGGGGTCGGCCCCGGTGCCCCGAGGAGAGTCCTTGCCCGACGAGGTTGTGCCCACGGCCGAAGCGGCCGCCCCCGACAACCGTCCCACGCCCTCGGGGGCCACCCCGGCACGCCCGGCGCCGACCTCCTCGCGACCGACCGCCCCCACCGGGCGCGGCTCCTCCTCGGGTGGCATGCGCGCCCGCCTGGCCCGCCTCGGCGGCCAGCGCTCCAGCGTGCTCAACCCCGTGCTGGAGCCGCTGTTCCGGTCGATCCGGGCGAACGACCCGAAGGCCGACCCGGCGCTGCTGCGGGACATCGAGCGGGCCTACGCCGTCGCCGAGAAGTGGCACCGCGGGCAGAAGCGCAAGAGCGGCGACCCGTACATCACCCACCCGCTGGCGGTGGCCACCATCCTGGCCGAGCTGGGGATGGACGCCGCGACCCTGATGGCCGGGCTGCTGCACGACACCGTCGAGGACACCGACTACGGCCTGGAGACCCTGCGCAAGGACTTCGGCGACTCGGTGGCGCTGCTGGTGGACGGCGTCACCAAGCTGGACCGGGTCAAGTTCGGCGAGGCCGCGCAGGCCGAGACCGTCCGCAAGATGGTCGTCGCGATGGCCAAGGACCCGCGGGTCCTGGTGATCAAGCTGGCCGACCGCCTGCACAACATGCGCACGATGCGCTACCTCAAGCGGGAGAAGCAGGAGAAGAAGGCCCGCGAGACGCTGGAGATCTACGCCCCGCTGGCGCACCGGCTGGGCATGAACACCATCAAGTGGGAGCTGGAGGACCTTGCCTTCGCGATCCTCTACCCCAAGATGTACGACGAGATCGTCCGGCTGGTCGCCGAGCGCGCCCCCAAGCGGGACGAGTACCTGGCGACCGTCATCGACCAGGTCCAGGGGGACCTGCGCGGCGCCCGGATCACCGCCTCCGTCACCGGTCGGCCGAAGCACTACTACTCGGTCTACCAGAAGATGATCGTCCGGGGCCGGGACTTCGCCGAGATCTACGACCTGGTGGGCATCCGGGTCCTGGTCGACACCGTCCGCGACTGCTACGCGGCGCTGGGCACCATCCACGCGCGGTGGAACCCGGTGCCGGGGCGGTTCAAGGACTACATCGCGATGCCCAAGTTCAACATGTACCAGTCGCTGCACACGACGGTGATCGGCCCCGGCGGCAAGCCCGTCGAACTCCAGATCCGCACCTTCGACATGCACCGCCGGGCCGAGTACGGCATCGCCGCGCACTGGAAGTACAAGCAGCGCGCGGTGGCCGGCGCGTCCAAGGTCCGCACCGACACCCCGACCCAGGTCCGCAAGGACGACAAGGCCGGCGCCGTCAACGAGATGGCCTGGCTGCGGCAGCTGCTGGACTGGCAGAAGGAGACCGCCGACCCGAGCGAGTTCCTGGAGTCGCTGCGCTTCGACCTGGCCAGCAACGAGGTCTTCGTCTTCACGCCCAAGGGCGACGTGATAGCCCTGCCGGCCGGTGCGACCCCGGTCGACTTCGCCTTCGCGGTGCACACCGAGGTGGGCTACCGGACGATAGGGGCCCGGGTCAACGGGCGGCTGGTGCCGCTGGAGTCGACGCTGGAGAACGGCGACGCCGTCGAGGTGTTCACCTCCAAGGCGGAGAACGCCGGCCCGTCCCGGGACTGGCTGGGCTTCGTCAAGTCGCCGCGCGCCCGCAACAAGATCCGCGCCTGGTTCTCCAAGGAGCGCCGCGAGGAGGCGATCGAGCACGGCAAGGAGGCGATCGTCCGGGCGATGCGCAAGCAGGGCCTGCCGATCCAGCGGATCCTGACCGGCGACTCGCTGGTCACCCTGGCCCACGAGATGCGCTACCCCGACATCTCCTCGCTCTACGCCGCGATCGGCGAGGGCCACGTCACCGCGCAGAACATCGTGCAGAAGCTGGTCCAGGCGCTCGGCGGCGAGGAGGGCGCCACCGAGGACCTCGCCGAGACCGCGACCCCGACGCACGACCGCCGGGCGGTGCGCCGCCGGGCCAAGGGCGACCCGGGCGTGATCGTCAAGGGCGTCGAGGACGTCTGGGTCAAGCTGTCCCGCTGCTGCACCCCGGTGCCGGGCGACCCGATCGTCGGCTTCGTGACCCGCGGCAACGGCGTCTCGGTGCACCGCGCCGACTGCGTCAACGTCGAGTCGCTGAGCCAGCAGCCCGAGCGGATGATCGACGTCGAGTGGGCCGCCACCCAGTCCTCGGTGTTCCTGGTGGCCATCCAGGTCGAGGCGCTGGACCGCTCCCGGCTGCTCTCGGACGTCACCCGGGTGCTCTCCGACCAGCACGTCAACATCCTGTCGGCGGCGGTGCAGACCTCCCGCGACCGGGTCGCGATGAGCCGCTTCACCTTCGAGATGGGCGACCCGAAGCACCTCGGCCACGTGCTCAAGGCCGTGCGCGGCGTCGAGGGCGTCTACGACGTCTACCGCGTCACCTCGGCCCGCAAGTAGCGCCCCGAGCACGAGAGAGGGGGCCCCGGGAGGCCCCGGCGCACCCGAGGGGCGGGTAGCGGCATGACCCCGTGACAACCCGAGGGGCCCGGGCGCAGGCGACGCCCGGG
>NZ_JBHWIR010000133.1:2774-10896 GCF_042731835.1 Kitasatospora sp. NPDC059817
CGCCATGAGCCCGGGCCCCGGCAGCGCGGGGGGCCCTCTCTCGTGCGTTCGGCGGATCAGCCGCTGAACTCCTCCTGGCTCCGGTGCGCCTGCTCCAGCAGGGTCTGCACGCCGGCCAGCTCGTTCTCCAGCTTGGCGATCCGGCCGGCGTTGCCGGCGGCGCGGGCCTTGTCCAGATCGGCCCGGATCTTGTCGGCCTTCGCCTCGAACAGGCCGACCATGCCGGCGGCGCGCGCCTTGGCCTCCGGGTTGGAGCGCTTCCACTCGGAGTCCTCGGCCTCGCGGATGGCCCGCTCGACCGTGTTCAGCCGGCCGTCCAGCTTCGGACGGGCGTCGCGCGGCACGTGCCCGATCGCCTCCCAGCGCTCGTTGACCTCGCGCAGCGCCGCCTTGGCGGCCTTCAGGTCGGTGATCGGCAGGATCGCCTCGGCCTCGACGGCCAGCGCCTCCTTGAGCTTCTGGTTGGCCACCTGCTCGGCGTCCCGCTCGCTGAACACCGCGGAACGGGCCTGGAAGAAGACGTCCTGCGCGCCGCGGAAGCGCGCCCACAGCTCGTCCTCGATGTCCCGCTGGGCCCGGCCGGCGGACTTCCAGCGCGCCATCAGGTCGCGGTAGGCGGCCGCGGTGTCGCCCCACTCGGTGGACGAGGACAGCGCCTCGGCCTCGGCGACCAGCGCCTCCTTGGTCTGCCGGGCCTGCTCGCGCTCGGCGTCCAGGGTCGCGAAGTGCGCCTTGCGGTGCTTGGAGAAGACCGAGCGGGCGTGCGAGAAGCGGTGCCACAGCTCGTCGTCGCTCTTGCGGTCCAGCCGGGGCAGGCCCTTCCAGGTGTCCACCAGGGCGCGCAGCCGGTCCCCGGCCTCCCGCCACTGGGTGGACTCGGCGAGCTGCTCGGCCTCGGAGACCAGCGCCTCCTTGGCGGTGCGGGTCTCGTCCTGGGCCTTGGCGCGAGCGGCCTTGCGCTCCTCGCGCCGGCTCTCGATCTCGCCGGCGAGCGTGTCCAGCCGCTTGGCCAGGGCGGCCAGGTCGCCGACCGCGTGCCCCTCGGTCACCTGGGCGCGCAGGTGGTCCAGCGCGGCCTGGGCGTCCTTGGCGGCCAGGTCGGTGGTGCGCACCCGCTTCTCCAGCAGGCCGATCTCCACCTCGATGCCCTGGTACTTGCGCTCGAAGTAGGCGAGGGCCTCCTCGGGCGAGCCGGCCTGCCAGGAACCCACGACGCGTTCGCCGTCGGCCGTCCTGACGTAGACCGTGCCCTGCTCGTCGACACGGCCCCACGGGTCGCTGCTCATAGCGCGTCCTCCACATGACGTCGCGCCCGCGCCGGGGCGGCGCGCGTCCGTCGTCCACAGTTGATGTGCGGCGGACCGATGAGTCCGCCGTCCCCGTCCGCCGTGACTTGCTGCCGAGGGTGACGGCCAGGCGGGTACGGGCACCCTGATACAACGCCAACATAGGCGACCGGCCCCGGTGCTGTCCGCATCCGGGCCGGGCGATTTCGGGCCGGGGCCGCGCCGAGGCGCTTCGGGCGCCCCTTGTGGGCGGCCCCGGGAGATCTCAACTCTTTGCCGTGGTCACCGAGTTGAAGGTGACGTCGGCCATCGGGTGGCCGTCCGGGGCGCCCTCCAGGGTGCCCGCGGCGGCGATCTTCTGCACCGCGTCCAGGCCCCCGGTGATCTTGCCGAAGGGGGTGTAGTTCGGGGGCAGCTGGGTGTCCTTGTAGACCAGGAAGAACTGGCTCCCGTTCGTGCCCGGGCCGGAGTTGGCCATCGCCACGGTGCCCGCCGGGTAGGTCGCGCCGGTCAGGTTCTCGTCCGCGAACTTGTACCCGGGGCCGCCGGTGCCGCCCGGGACGGTCGCGCTGGCGGTCGGGTCGCCGCACTGGAGCACGAAGATGCCGTCGGTGGTGAGGCGGTGGCACTTGGTGTGGTCGAAGTACTTCTCCCCGGCCAGGAAGACGAAGGAGTTCACCGCGTGCGGGGCCTTGGCCGCGTCGAGCGCGAGCGTCACCTTGCCGCAGTTGGTGTCCAGCGTCGCGGTGTACGAGCCGCCCGCGTCGAGCGCCATGGCCGGCTCGGCCTGCCACTGCTTGCCGTTCGGCGCGCCCGGCGCCGGATCGGCGCAGCCCTCGACCGGCTTGCGGGTCGGGGTGGTCGGCTCGGCGCTCTGGCTCGGCGCGGCCTTGGCGGAGGAGGCGGCCGAAGCCGACTTGTCCTTGTCCGAGCTGAACGCCCCGGTGCCGACCAGCGCACCGCCGCCGGCCAGCACCACGACGGCGAGCGCGGAGCCCAGGATCGTGTTGCGGCGCCTGCGCGCGGACCGCGCGGCGACCCGCCGCTCCATCTGGCGCTCGTACTTCTCTCGGGCGAGCTGCCGCCGCCGCTGTTCGCTGCTGACCACCGGCCGTGTCTCCTACGGATGTGCTGGGAAAGTGGATGGGTACCGAAGCGGATCATCGCATCCATCGGCGGCCAAGTGTAGGGACCGGGCCTGTAAGAACGCGGTGAACCTGTCAGTGCGAACCGCGCGCGCCACCCCTATCTGGTTCGCAACCGCACCCGCACCGCCGGTAGGCTGCCTTTACCTCACTGGTTTGCTGCATGACTGGTGGCTGCATCCGACCCGGCAGCCGCGACCGTAGCCGCCACTGCCGACCGCATCACGAAGGACGCGCGTGTTCATCGCCGGATTCCCCGCTGGAGCCTGGGGCACCAACTGCTACCTGGTCGCCCCGGCGGCTGGCGAGGAGTGCGTCATCGTCGATCCCGGCCACCAGGCGGCGCGCGGTGTCGAGGAGATGGTCCGCGAGCACGGGCTCAAGCCCGTCGCCGTGGTGCTCACGCACGGCCACATCGACCACGTGGCCTCGGTGGTCCCGGTCTGCGGCGCCCGCGGCGTCCCGGCCTGGATCCACCCCGAGGACCGGTACATGATGTCCGACCCGGAGAAGGCCCTCGGCCGCGCCCTGGGCACCCAGCTGATGGGCGAGCTCACCGTCGGCGAGCCCGACGACGTGCGCGAGCTCACCGACGGCGCCGTGCTGGAGCTCGCCGGCCTGCAGCTCACCGTGGACCACGCCCCGGGCCATACCGGGGGGTCGGTGACCTTCCGGACGCCCGGTGCCGAGGACCTCCCCCCGGTGCTGTTCTCGGGCGACCTGCTGTTCGCCGGCTCCATCGGGCGTACCGACCTCCCGGGCGGGGACAGCGAGGCGATCATGCGGTCGCTGGCCCGGGTGTGCCTGCCCCTCGACGACACCACCGTGGTCCTCTCCGGCCACGGCGGACAGACCACCATCGGCCACGAGCGCGCCACCAACCCCTACCTCCGACAGGCAGCAGGGGCGGCCGGCGCCCAGGCTTTCCCGCGACGAGGAATGTGACGGAAGAGAAGTTGAGCACCTTCACCGCCCCCAAGGGCACCTACGACCTGCTGCCCCCCAGCTCCGCGACCTTCCTGGCGATCCGCGAGCGCATCGCCGCGCCCGCCCGCCGGGCCGGCTACGGCTACGTCGAGACTCCGGTCTTCGAGGACGTGAAGCTCTTCTCCCGCGGCGTCGGCGAGTCCACCGACATCGTCAGCAAGGAGATGTACAACCTCACCACCCGCGGCGGCGACGAGCTCGCGCTGCGCCCGGAGGGCACCGCCTCGGTGCTGCGCGCCGCCCTCCAGGCCAACCTGCACAAGCAGGGCAACCTGCCGGTCAAGCTCTGGTACTCCGGCTCGTACTACCGTTACGAGCGCGCCCAGAAGGGCCGCTACCGCCAGTTCTCCCAGGTCGGCGCCGAGGCGATCGGGGCCGAGGACCCGGCCCTGGACGCCGAGCTGATCATCCTCGCCGACGACGCCTTCCGCTCGCTGGGCGTACGCGACTACTCGCTGCTGCTCAACAGCCTCGGCGACAAGCAGTGCCGCCCGGTCTACCGCGCAGCCCTGGTCGAGTTCCTCGCCGGCCTGGACCTGGACGAGGACACCCGCCGCCGCGCCGACATCAACCCGCTGCGCGTCCTGGACGACAAGCGCGAGTCGGTGCAGGCCCAGCTGGTCGACGCGCCCAAGCTGCGCGACTACCTGTGCGAGGAGTGCAAGGCGTACGACGAGAAGGTCCGCGAGCTGCTCACCGCGAACGGCGTGGCCTTCGTCGACGACCCGAAGCTGGTCCGCGGCCTGGACTACTACACCCGCACCACCTTCGAGTTCGTGCACAACGGCCTCGGCGCCCAGTCCGCGATCGGCGGCGGCGGCCGCTACGACGGCCTGTCCGAGATGATCGGCGGCCCGGCGCTGCCGTCCGTCGGCTGGGCCCTCGGCGTGGACCGCACCTTCCTGGCGATGGAGGCCGAGGGCATCGTCCTCGACCTGCCCGCCGCGACCTCCGTGTACGCCGTCGCGCTCGGCGAGGAGGCCAAGAACGTCCTGTTCGCCAAGGTGGTCGAGCTGCGCCGGGCCGGCGTCGCCACCGACCTCGCCTTCGGCGTCAAGAGCATCAAGAACGCCATGAAGTCCGCCGACCGGTCCGGCGCCCGCTTCGCCCTCGTGGCCGGGGACCGGGACCTCGCCGACGGCGTCGTCCAGCTCAAGGACCTGACCACCGGCGAGCAGAACCCCGTCGCCCTCGACGCACTCGTCACCACCCTGAAGGAGAAGCAGCTGTGATCCGCACGCACGACGCGGGCACGCTCCGCCCGGAGCACGCAGGCACCACCGTCACCCTGGCCGGCTGGGTCGCCCGCCGCCGCGACCACGGCGGTGTCGCCTTCATCGATCTGCGCGACGCCTCCGGCACCGTGCAGATCGTGGTCCGCGACCTCGACTCGGTGCACGGCCTTCGCGCCGAGTACTGCGTCAAGGTCGTCGGCGACGTCCGGGTGCGCCCCGACGGCAACGAGAACCCGGACATCCCGACCGGCGCGGTCGAGGTCGTCGTCAGCGAGATCGAGGTCCTCTCCGAGGCCGCCCCGCTGCCCTTCCCGGTCGCCGAGTACGAGCCGGGCACGGTCAACGAGGAGGTCCGGCTGCGCTACCGCTACCTGGACCTGCGCCGCGAGGGCCCGGCCAAGGGCCTGCGGCTGCGCTCCAAGGTGAGCAACATCATCCGCCGGGTGATGGAGGAGAACGACTACCTCGACATCGAGACGCCGTACCTCACCCGCTCCACCCCCGAGGGTGCCCGCGACTTCCTCGTCCCGGTCCGCCTGCAGCCCGGCCACTGGTACGCGCTGCCGCAGTCGCCCCAGCTGTTCAAGCAGCTGCTGATGGTGGCCGGCATGGAGCGCTACTACCAGATCGCCCGCTGCTTCCGCGACGAGGACTTCCGCGCCGACCGGCAGCCGGAGTTCACCCAGCTCGACATCGAGGCCTCGTTCGTCGACCAGGAGGACATCCTGGCCCTCGGCGAGAAGATCGTCGGCTCGATCTGGCGCGAGGTGCACGGCTACGAGCTCCCCAACCCGCTGCCCCGGATGACCTACGCGGACGCCATGGCCCGCTACGGCTCCGACAAGCCGGACGTCCGCTTCGGACAGGAACTCACCGACCTCACCGAGTACTTCAAGGGCACCGCGTTCCGCGTCTTCCAGGCCCCGTACGTCGGCGCCGTGGTGATGCCCGGCGGTGCCTCGCAGCCCCGCAAGGCGCTCGACGCCTGGCAGGACTGGGCCAAGGCGCGCGGCGCCCGCGGCCTGGCCTACGTCGTCATCGACGCCGAGACCGGCGAGCTGCGCGGCCCGGTCGCCAAGAACCTGTCCGAGGAGCACCTGGCCGGCCTGGCCGCCGCCGCGGGCGCCAAGAACGGCGACGCGATCTTCTTCGCGGCCGGCAAGCAGCGCCCCTCGCAGGAGCTGCTGGGCGCCGCCCGCCTGGAGATCGGCCGCCGCTGCGAGCTGATCGACGCGTCGCAGTGGGCCTTCCTCTGGGTCGTCGACTTCCCGATGTTCGAGCCGATCGAGGACGACAAGGGCGAGTTCCAGGGCTGGCACGCGGTGCACCACCCGTTCACCGCCCCGACCGCCGAGTCGCTCGCCACCTTCGACACCGACCCGGGCTCGGCGCTGTCCAACGCCTACGACCTGGTCCTCAACGGCTCGGAGCTGGGCGGCGGTTCGATCCGTATCCACCAGCGCGACGTGCAGAAGCGGGCGTTCGACGCGATCGGCCTCTCCGAGGAGGAGGCGGCCTCGCAGTTCGGCTTCCTGCTGGACGCCTTCAACTACGGCCCGCCGCCGCACGGTGGCGTCGCCTTCGGCCTCGACCGCATCGTCACCCTGCTCGGCGGGTACGACACCATCCGCGACGTCATCGCCTTCCCGAAGACGTCCACCGGCGGTGACCCGCTGACCGGCGCCCCGACCCCGATCACCCCGGCCCAGCGCCGGGAGGCCGGCGTGGACGCCAAGCCGAAGCTGCGCGAGGACGCCGCGAAGTCCGACGCCTGACACCGGATCCGCTAACCTTCAACGGCCCCGGACGGTCCACCCACCGTCCGGGGCCGGTCCACAATGACGTGTGACACAAGGAGGGTTGACTCATGCAGGTGATCACAAGAGTCGAGTGTCCGGATGACGTCCCGGCGACCAGACGCGTCCACATGGCCGCGTTCCCCGGCCCGGACGAGGCGGACCTGGTCGACGCGCTGCGCCGCGATCCGGCCTGGCTGCCCGAGCTGTCGCTGGTCGCGGTCGACGAGGCCGGGCTGGTGATCGGGCACGCGCTGCTGACCCGGCTGCGGGTCGGCGAGGACGGCGCGGGCCTCGCGCTCGCGCCGGTCGCCGTCGCGCCGGAGTGGCAGCGCAAGGGCGTCGGCGAACTCGTCGTCCGGGCCGCGCTGTCGGCGGCCGAGAAGGCGGGGGAGAAGCTCGTGGTCGTCCTCGGCGACCCGGAGTACTACGGGCGGTTCGGCTTCAGCGCGGCCGGACGGCACGAGATCAGCGGGCCGTTCGAGGTGCCGGACGCCTACTTCCAGGCGCTGCCGCTGCCCGCGTACGACGGCGCTCCGCGCGGGCTCTGCCGCTACCCCGAGGCCTTCGTGGCGGTGTAGACCGTCAGTTCGGTTCCACCGACCGCGTGCCCACCCGGGGCTCCGTTTTCACCAGGGGCTCCGTCCCACCCGACCTTCCCAGCCGGCCGAAGGGGACCGTGACCCGGCAGCTGCGCACGAACGCGGCCATCGCCGGCGTGAGTTCGCGGTCCTTCGGCCAGTACAGCCCGACCCTGCTCGGGCTGAGCCCCCGTACCGGCCGGTACGCGACGTCATCCCGTACGGCCAGCCGGCTCATCGTCTCCGGTGCGAAGCCGACGCCCTGACCGCACACCACCGCGGCCAGCCACTCGTCGGTGTTGTGCGCCACCGCGCCGATCCGCACCGGACGCCCGCCCCGCTCCCGGCCCGCCAGCCAGTACTCGCGCCAGTGCCCGGCCTCGTGCGGTATCGCCACGAACGGCTCGTCCAGCAGGTCCTCGACGGACAGCTCGGCCCGGTCCGCCAGCCGGTGCCCGGCCGGCAGCGCCACGACCCGCGCCTCCTCGCCGAGCACGGCGACGTTGTAGTGCTCGACCAGCCACGCCGGGCCGTGCCAGAGCGTCAGGTCGATCTCGCCGGTGGCCAGGCCCGAGGTCGGGTCGAACCAGTTGTTCTGCCGCAGCTCCACCTGCCAGCCGGGCATCCGCCGGGCGAAGTCGGCGACGGTGCTGCGGGTCATCAGATTGATGATGCCGCCCTCGAACCCCACGCGCAGCACCGAGCCCTGCTCGGCGGCGGCCGCCCGGGTGGCCCGCAGCGCGTCCTCCCAGCCGGCCAGCATCGCCCCGGCGTAGTCCGCCAGCGCCCGCCCGGCCGGGGTGGGCGCCATGCCGCGCCGCGAGCGCTCGAACAGCTCGACCCCGAGCAGCGACTCCAGCTGGCGGATCTGCTTGGTGAGCG
Source organism: Kitasatospora sp. NPDC059817 (assembly GCF_042731835.1). Taxonomy (NCBI): domain Bacteria; kingdom Bacillati; phylum Actinomycetota; class Actinomycetes; order Kitasatosporales; family Streptomycetaceae; genus Kitasatospora; species Kitasatospora sp. NPDC059817. Next base: position 10,687 of record NZ_JBHWIR010000133.1, read on the forward strand.
TCGGCTGGGAGACGAACAGCCGGGCCGCGGCAGCGGTCAGCTGCCCCTCCTCGCAGACCGCGGCGAAGCTGCGCAGCAGGCGGGTGTCGACATCCATGCCCCAAGGTTATGGAACCGGATATTGGACCCGTCCGGCAGGTGTGGGCCAAGGTTGATCGTTCGGCGTTCGCGCCGACCGGACGGGGGAGCGCGGCAGCGGCGGTTCAGGGG
>NZ_JBHWIR010000133.1:10906-21720 GCF_042731835.1 Kitasatospora sp. NPDC059817
GGGCGGTCTGGTGGGGCATTTTGTTTTTGTTTGGGCTTGGGCGCCGCCCGGCGGGGGGTGCGGGGCGGCGGGGTTTCGGGGGCCCGCCGCGCCCGCCCATCCGTCCGCCGACCTGCGGAGGCGGCCTCCAGCGCCTACGGTGAGTGCTCATCAGCAGCAGCCGGACGGAGGACCCCAGGTGGCCGAGGAGCAGCGGACCGCGAAGCCGGAACGACTCGCGAGGAAGCCGTACGAGCGGGAACTGCTGCGGCTCCAGCAGGAACTGGTGAAGCTGCAGGAGTGGGTGCGGGTCGAGGGCGCCCGGCTGGTGGTGGTCTTCGAGGGGCGCGACGCCGCCGGCAAGGGCGGCGCGATCAAGCGGGTGACGGAGTACCTGAACCCGCGCATCGCCCGGGTCGCGGCGCTGCCGACCCCGACCGAGCGGCAGAAGACCCAGTGGTACTTCCAGCGGTACGTCGAGCAGCTGCCGGCCGCCGGGGAGATCGTGCTGTTCGACCGCAGCTGGTACAACCGGGCCGGTGTCGAGCGGGTCATGGGCTTCTGCACGGACGAGCAGTACTGGCAGTTCCTGCACCAGTGCCCGACCTTCGAGCGGATGCTGATCGAGTCGGGCATCCTGCTGCGCAAGTACTGGTTCTCGGTGAGCGACACCGAGCAGGAACGGCGCTTCCGGGACCGGCTGGAGGATCCGATGAAGCGCTGGAAGCTCTCCCCGATGGACGTCGAGTCGATCACCCGGTGGGAGGACTACTCGCGGGCCAAGGACGAGATGTTCGTCTACACCGACACCCCGGACTCGCCCTGGCACGTGGTGGAGAGCGACGACAAGCGGCGGGCCCGGATCAACATGATCGCCCACCTGCTCTCCACCGTGCCGTACCGCGAGATCACCGCCCCGCAGATCGACCTGCCGCCCCGCCCGGCCCCGCGCGGCTACCAGCGGCCCCCGCGCGACCTGCAGAAGTACGTCCCGGACCACGCGGCCCGCCTCGATCGGCGGGACAGGGCGTAGGCGCGATGGGGCCGGCTGCTCCGGCGGGTGTGTCGGCGCCCTCGCATAGGCTTCCGGTGTGGACGAACCGGACCTCTTCACCGCCGCCGCCGAGGAACGCCAGAGCAGGGAGCCCGGCCGGGCGCCGCTGGCCGTACGGATGCGCCCGCGCACCCTGGACGAGGTGGCCGGGCAGCGGCAGCTGCTGAAGCCCGGGTCGCCGCTGCGGCGGCTGGTCTCGGGCTCGCGCGGGCCGGCGGCGACCAGCTCGGTGATCCTCTGGGGCCCGCCCGGCACCGGCAAGACCACCCTGGCGCACGTGATCAGCCAGGCCGTGGAGGGCCGCTTCGTCGAGCTGTCCGGGGGGCCCGCCCCCGGGGGGGCAGTGGGCGGGGGGTTGGGAGCGCGCCCCCCGGGCGCGCGCGAGGGTGTAGAAGCCGCTGGGGAAGGCGGAGTCGGGGCCCGGGAGGCTGTCCACCCGGGCGGCGGGGGCGCCCCCCGGGCCCGGGGGGCCGGGGCCCCCCCCCCACGGCGCCCGGCGGGCGGTCGGCATGTCCGGCCGGGAGACGGTGCTGTTCCTGGACGAGATCCACCGCTTCTCCAAGGCCCAGCAGGACTCGCTGCTGCCGGCCGTGGAGAACCGCTGGGTCACCCTGATCGCGGCGACCACCGAGAACCCGTACTTCTCGGTGATCTCCCCGCTGCTGTCCCGCTCGCTGCTGCTCACCCTGGAGTCGCTGACCGACGAGGACGTCCGCGCCCTGCTGCGCCGCGCGGTGGCCGACGAGCGCGGCCTGGGGGGCGCGCTGGAGCTGACGGCGGAGGCCGAGGACCACCTGGTGCGCCTCGCCGGCGGTGACGCCCGGCGGGCGCTGACCACGCTGGAGGCGGCGGCCGGGGCAGCGCTGGAGAAGGCCGAGGCGAGCATCACGCTGGCCACCACGGAGACGGCCGTCAACCAGGCGGCGGTGCGCTACGACAAGGACGGCGACCAGCACTACGACGTGGCGAGCGCGCTGATCAAGTCGATCCGGGGCAGCGACGTGGACGCCACCCTGCACTACCTGGCCCGGATGATCGAGGCGGGGGAGGACCCGCGGTTCATCGCCCGCCGGCTGATGATCTCGGCCAGCGAGGACGTCGGCCTGGCCGACCCGACGGCGCTCCAGACGGCGGTCGCGGCGGCCCAGGCGGTGGCCCTGATCGGCTTCCCGGAGGCGCGGATCATCCTCTCCCAGGCGGCGATCGCGCTGGCCCTGGCGCCCAAGTCCAACGCGGCCTACCTGGCGATCGACGCGGCGCTGGCGGACGTCCGGCAGGGGCTCGCGGGCGCGGTGCCGCCGCACCTGCGGGACGCGCACTACGGCGGCGCGGGCAAGCTCGGCCACGGCCAGGGCTACCAGTACCCGCACGACCTGCCGGAGGGCATCGCGGCCCAGCAGTACGCGCCGGACGCGGTGCACGGCAAGGACTACTACCAGCCGACCCGGCGCGGCGGCGAGGCCCGGTACGCGGACGTCGTGGAGTGGACGCGGGGTCGGCTCAGGGGTGAGTGAGAAGGGGCGCTCGACCACCCGGTACAATCGGTCGAAGTGCCATGCCCCGGGACGGCGGCGGAGGAGACTCCACCGACCGGCCGCACCAGCGGGGCATCGGCCGTAGGCCTCCTCCGGGAGGCCCGCACCAGGAGCGTCGCGCACCGTTTCGGTGTCGCGGACGGCCCGGATTTCCGGGCTGTTCCGTGTGACCAGCACTTTTGTGCCCGGCTCCGGAGAGCGGCTGACCGCATCGCCTCGGCGATGGGTTGTCTCCGGGTCGCGAGATGCGACCTCCGTCAACACCTGGTGAAGCCGTATTCGTAAGCAAGGAAGGTTTGGTTCATGGCGAACCAGAAGCGTCCCAAGGTCAAGATCGCGCGTGCGCTCGGCGTGCCGCTGACCCCGAAGTCCGTCAAGTACTTCGAGGCCCGCCCGTACCCGCCCGGCCAGCACGGCCGTGGTCGCAAGCAGAACTCGGACTACAAGGTCCGTCTGCTCGAGAAGCAGCGTCTGCGCGCCCAGTACGACCTGAGCGAGAAGCAGATGGCGCGCGCGTTCGACCGCGCGAAGAAGGCCGAGGGCAAGACCGGTGAGGCGCTCGTCGCCGAGCTGGAGACCCGTCTGGACTCGCTGGTGCTGCGTTCGGGCATTGCCCGCACCATCTACCAGGCCCGCCAGATGGTCGTCCACGGCCACATCGAGGTCAACGGTGGCAAGGTCAACAAGCCGTCGTACCAGATGAAGCCGGGCTTCGTGGTGACCGTCCGCGAGCGCAGCAAGGAGAAGGTCCCGTTCCAGGTCGCCCGTGAGGGTGGCTACGCGGGTGAGGGCCAGACCCCGAAGTACCTCGAGGTCAACCTGAAGGCCCTGGCCTTCCGCCTGGACCGTGCGCCGCAGCGCAAGGAGGTCCCGGTGATCTGTGACGAGCAGCTGGTGGTCGAGTACTACTCGCGCTGACCCGCGGCGGTTCCGCATCTGCGGTACCTCAGCGAGCCCCCGTCGCCTTTCGAGGCGGCGGGGGCTCGCCCCTTTTCCGGTGGTGTCTGCTGGTGCCGGTCGGACGGGACCTAGGGGCTCTCTTTCGGATCACGCCGGGCGCGCGACGCCGGAGCACGCACCTCGCCGCGTTGTCGTCGGTCGCCGATGGCCCCCAGCCTCCGGCCGGGAGGTGCCCCCACCGCATGGACTCCCTCCTCCGCCTTGCGACGCACGCACTCCGACGCCGCGCGCTGATCCGACGTGATCCGAAAGAGAGCCCCTAGCGGTTCTCGCCGGTCATCGCCGCGGCCAGCCGCAGGTGCGGGCGGGCCTCCTCGGCGCGGCCCTGGCGCTCCAGGGTGCGGCCGAGCATCAGCCGGGCGTAGTCCTCGGCCGGGTCGGTGTCCAGGATCCGGAGCAACTCGGCCTCGGCGCGCCCGAGTTGGGCGGAGTGGTAGTAGCTGCGGGCCAGCAGCAGCCGGACCGAGAGGTTGGCCGGCTCCTCGGCGAGCACGCCCTCCAGCATGCGGGCGGCGTCGGCGTAGGCCTTGGACTCGAAGTGGAACGTCGCGAGGCGGTACTCGTCGGCGGCGGTGGTCACGGCCACGGGGGGCTCCTTCCGGGTGGTTCCTTGCCTCCTCAAGCAATCGGCAAGTTTCAACTATTCCTGGCCGGTGCGGGCGCCGGTGCGGACGGCACCGAGCAGGGCCCGGACCCGGGCTCCGGGCCGCCCGTCGACCCGCTGGCGCCCAGCGCCCGGGAGACCGCCGCGTCCAGGTCGAGCCGGGCCCCGGCCTGGTAGCACCGCTCGTACTCCTGCGCGGTCAGCCCCGCCCGGGCCCGCTCCGCGCACTCCTGGTGCGGGCCGAAGAAGGACCGCGAGCCCAGGAAGGGCAGGCCGACCGTGTGCCAGATCCGGTGCGCGGCGCCCTGCAGCACCCGGGCCTCGCCCAGGTCGCCCGGCGCGCCCGGGCCGCCCGGCTCGGTCTCCAGCAGCGCCAGCAGGTCGATCGCCAGCGCGATGCCCAGCAGGTCGTGGAACAGGTGGTTCAGCCGCAGGCCCTCCCGGGCCAGGGCGCGGGCCGCCCGGACGGCGCCGTCCAGCCAGTGCGCGTACGCCATCGCGTACAGCACGTACGCGTACGCCCACTGCTCGCCGTGCTCCTCGCACAGCTCGCGGGCCTGGCCGAACCAGAGCTCGCCGCTCTCCGGATCCCCCTGGAACAGGTACGCGAGGCCCAGCTCGACCATGGCCAGCACGACGTTGCTGTTGAGCTCGCCGATGGTCCGGTAGTGCCAGAGCGCCTCCTCGAACAGCTCGGCGGCGCGCTCCGGCTCGTCGCCGACCAGGGCCGCGCTGGCCTGCCGGTGGACGGCGTAGGCGAGCGCCCGGTCGTCGCCGGTGTCCAGGGCCTGGCGGCGGCACTCCTCCAGGGCCGGGCGGGCCGCTTCCAGGTCGCCTTGCAGGGTGGCCAGGTGGCCGGTCGCCCAGAGGGCCTTGGCGCGGGCCTCGGTCGGCTCGCGGTCCAGGGCGAGCGCGCGGTCCAGCCAGTGCCGCCCCTCGCCGAGGTGGCCGCAGCCGACCCAGTAGAACCACAGCGTGCCCGCCAGCAGCAGGGCGATCTGCTCCTCGCCGGGCTCGGCGAGGCAGAACTCCAGCGCCGCGCGGAGGTTGGGGTGGGCGAGTCGGGTGCGTTCGGCGGTCTCGGCCTGCCGGGGCCCGAACCACTCGACCTCGCCCCAGGTGGCCACGCCCAGGTACCAGTCGCGGTGGCGGCGCAGCAGCCGCTGCTCCTCTCCGGCGGCCCGCAGCCACTGGCCGCCGTAGTCGCGCAGGGTGTCCAGCAGCCGGAAGCGGACGCCGAAGGCGCTGTCCTCGCGCAGCACCACGGACTTGCCGACCAGTTCGTCGAGCAGGTCGAGCACGTCCTCGGCCTCCAGGCCGTCACCGGCGCAGACGTACTCGGCGGCCTCCAGGTCGAAACTGCCGGCGAAGACCGAGAGGCGGGCCCAGAGCAAACGTTCCTGCACGGTGCAGAGCTCATGGCTCCAACCGATCGTGGTGCGCAGCGCCCGGTGCCGCGGCAGGGCCGTCCGGGAGCCGCCGGTGAGCAGCCGGAACCGGTCGTCCAGCCGGGCGGTGATCTGCTCCACCGACAGCGCGCGCAGCCGCCCGGCCGCCAGCTCCACCGCCAGCGGGAGGCCGTCCAGACGGCGGCAGAGCAGGCCCACCGCCTCGGCGTTGGCCTCGGTCAGCGCGAAGGAGGGCAGCACCGCCCGGGCCCGCTCGGCGAACAGCCGCACCGCGTCCGGCAGCCCGCCCGGACCGCTCGGCCGCGGGTCGACCGGCAGCGGGGCCAGGGTGAGCAGGTGCTCGCCCGAGGCCCGCAGCGCGGCGCGGCTGGTGGTCAGCACCCGGAGGCCGGGCAGCGCCCGCAGCAGCGCGTCCGCCAGGTCGGCGCAGGCCTGCACCAGGTGCTCGCAGCCGTCCAGCACCAGCAGCGTGCGCCGGCCGGACAGCCGCTCGGTGAGCACGTCCAGCGGCGGGCGGGCGGTGTCGTCGGTCAGCCGCAGCGCCTCCAGCGCCGCGCGGCCGAGCCGCAGCGGGTCCTGTACCGGGGCCACCTCGACCAGCCAGGTGCCGTCCGGGAAGGCGCCGGCCGCCCGGGCGGCGGCGCGCAGGGCCAGCCGGCTCTTGCCCCCCCCGCCCGGCCCGGTCACCGTCACCAGCCGGGCGCCGGCCAGCAGGCCCGCCAGCTCGGCCAGCTCCCGCTGCCGCCCGACGAAGCCCGTCACCTCGGCCGGCAGCCGGCCGGGCTGCGGCTCGCGCGGCCACGCCGCGGGTTCCCCGGGCTGTGCTCTCCAGTCGCCGGCCAAGCGTTGCTCCCCGTGTTCCTGGCCCGGACCGTCGGGGCCCGGACGTTCGTCGGGCCGTACGGGCGACGGCCCGCCTGGCAGAACGAGGTGACCGGCCGGTAGGTTACGCGCGCGGTTCGCACATCCGACCGGTTCGGCCGAGGGCCGACGCGGCGGTGGACCCCGGGGCCCGGCGATAACCCGGTCCGGAAACCGGGCGTGGGCGCGATAGGGTTCCGTTTGGAGAACAGCAAGGCGAGGGAGCGCGCAAAGGTGTCCGTGGGAGAGCTGGCCGGGTTGCTCGTCGCCGTGTTCTGGGCGGTCCTGGTCACCCTGCTCGCCGTGGTGCTGGTCCGCCTCTCGCGCGTGCTGAAGGAGGCCACCGTCCTCGTCTCCGCCGTCACCGAGCAGGCCGTCCCGCTGCTGAGCGACGCGGGCGCCGCCGTGCGCAGTGCCAACCAGCAGCTGGAGCGGGTGGACGAGATCACCGCCAACGTGCAGGACGCCGCCGCCAACGCCAACGCGCTCTCCTCCACCGTCGCCGCCACCCTGGGCGGGCCGCTGGTGAAGGTCGCGGCCTTCAGCTACGGCGTCCGCAAGGCCGTCGCCAAGCAGCAGGGCGGCCAGCCGTCCGTGCCGTCGCAGAGCGGCGAGCGCGAGGAGCTGGCCCGGCTGATCCGGGCCGAGGTGCGCGCCGCGACCGCGCCCAGGAACGGCCTGCTCTCCCGGGTCCGGCGCGCGGTGAGGGGCTGACGGCATGGTGCGACGCGTCTTCTGGATGGCGGTCGGCGCCGGTGCGACCGTGTGGGCCATGAACAAGGCCAACGAGGCCGTGCACCGGCTCACCCCGGACAGCCTCTCCGGCACCGCCACGCGCGGTGCGCTGCACCTGGGCGACCTGGCCAAGCAGTTCGCCCAGGACGTGCGGGCCGGCATGGCCGAGCGCGAGGAGCAGCTGAAGGACGACCTCGGACTGCACGGCACCGCCGTCGTCGAACCCCGGAGCACCGGACGGGTCCTGCGCGGCGAGCCGCAGTACCGAGCTATCTCGGCGGCGCCCGGCAGCCCGGCCGCCGCCCTGCCCCCGTCAGGCCCCCGCCCCGTGTCCCATGGGGCCCGCACCACCACCCGAGCCATTGAAGAAACGCCCCGCCGCGCCCTGCCGCAGCGGGGCGGCACCCCGAACCGGAAGGACCAATAATGGAGTCGGCTGAGATCCGCCGCCGCTGGCTGCGCTTCTTCGAGGAGCGCGGCCACACCGTCGTTCCGTCGGCGTCCCTGGTCGCCGACGACCCCACCCTGCTGCTGGTCAACGCCGGCATGGTGCCGTTCAAGCCCTACTTCCTGGGCGAGGTCAAGCCGCAGTTCTCGCGCGCCACCAGCGTCCAGAAGTGCGTGCGCACCCTGGACATCGAGGAGGTCGGGAAGACCACCCGGCACGGCTCCTTCTTCCAGATGTGCGGCAACTTCTCCTTCGGCGACTACTTCAAGGAAGGCGCCATCAAGTTCGCGTGGGAGCTGCTCACCAGCTCCGTCGCGGACGGTGGCTACGGCCTGGAGAAGGAGAAGCTCTGGATCACCGTCTACCAGGACGACGACGAGGCCGAGCTGATCTGGCGTGACGTCATCGGCGTCCCGTCCGAGCGCATCCAGCGCCTCGGCATGAAGGACAACTTCTGGTCGATGGGCGTCCCCGGCCCCTGCGGCCCGTGCTCGGAGATCAACTACGACCGCGGCCCCGCGTACGGCGAGGAGGGCGGCCCGGCCGTCAACGGCGAGCGCTACCTGGAGATCTGGAACCTGGTCTTCATGCAGTACGAGCGCGGCCACGGCGACGGCAAGGACGGCTTCGAGATCCTCGGCGACCTGCCGAGCAAGAACATCGACACCGGCCTCGGCCTGGAGCGCCTCGCCGCCATCCTCCAGGGCGTCGATAACCTCTTCGAGATCGACACCAGCCGGATGATCCTCGACCGCGCCGCCGAGCTCACCGGCCACACCTACGGCGCCGACCACAAGTCGGACGTCTCGCTGCGCGTGGTCACCGACCACATCCGCACCGCGCTGATGCTGATCGGCGACGGCGTCACCCCCGGCAACGAGGGCCGCGGCTACGTGCTGCGCCGCATCCTGCGCCGTGCCATCCGCAACATGCGCCTGCTGGGCGCCACCGGCGTGGTGGCCAAGGACCTCACCGACATCGCGATCAAGGCGATGGCTCCGCAGTACCCGGAGCTGGAGAGCGACCGCAAGCGCATCGAGACGGTCGTCGTCGGCGAGGAGGCGGCCTTCCTGCAGACCCTCAAGGCCGGCACCAGCCTGCTGGACGCCGCGGTCACCGAGACCAAGCAGGCCGGCGGCGCGGTCCTCTCCGGGGACCAGGCCTTCAAGCTGCACGACACCTACGGCTTCCCGATCGACCTCACCCTGGAGATGGCCGAGGAGCAGGGCCTCCAGGTGGACGAGGCCGGCTTCCGCCGCCTGATGCAGGAGCAGCGCAACCGCGCCAAGGCGGACGCCAAGGCCAAGAAGATGGGCCACGCCGACGTCGCCGCGTACCGGGAGGTCGCCGACAAGTCCGGCGCGAGCGTCTTCACCGGCTACAACCTCACCGAGGGCGAGGCCAGCGTCGTCGGCCTGCTGGTGGACGGCGTTCCGGCGCCGGCCGCCTCCGAGGGCGACGAGGTCGAGATCATCCTCGACCGCACCCCGTTCTACGCCGAGGGCGGCGGCCAGCTCGCCGACCACGGCCGGATCCGGCTGGAGTCCGGCGCGGTGGTGGAGATCCGCGACGTGCAGCAGCCCGTCCCGGGTGTCATCGTGCACTCCGGTGGGGTGCTGTTCGGCGAGGTCGTGCTCGGCGCCTCGGCGTACGCCACGATCGACACCGAGCGCCGCCGGGCGATCGCCCGCGCCCACTCGGCCACCCACCTGACCCACCAGGCGCTGCGCGACGCGCTCGGCCCGACGGCCGCCCAGGCCGGCTCCGAGAACGCCCCCGGCCGCTTCCGCTTCGACTTCGGCTCGCCCGCCGCCGTCCCGGGCACCGTGCTGGTCGACGTCGAGCAGAAGATCAACGACGTGCTGGGTCGCGAACTCGACGTCACCGCCGAGGTCATGACGATGGATCAGGCCCGCAAGGCCGGTGCCATCGCGATGTTCGGCGAGAAGTACGGCGACGAGGTCCGGGTCGTCACCATCGGTGACTTCTCCAAGGAGCTGTGCGGTGGCACGCACGTCGGCAACACCGCCCAGCTGGGCCTGGTGAAGCTGCTCGGCGAGTCCTCGATCGGCTCCGGCGTGCGCCGCGTCGAGGCGCTGGTCGGCGTCGACGCGTACAAGTTCCTGGCCCGCGAGCACACCGTGGTGTCCCAGCTGACCGAGCTGGTCAAGGGGCGCCCGGAGGAGCTGCCGGAGAAGATCTCGGGCATGCTCGCCAAGCTCAAGGACGCCGAGAAGGAGATCGAGCGCTTCCGCGCCGAGAAGGTGCTGGCCGCCGCGGCGGGTCTGGCCGACTCGGCCGAGGACGTGCAGGGCATCTCGGTGGTCGCCGCGCAGGTCGCCGACGGCGTGGGCGCGGACGAGCTGCGCAAGCTGGTGCTGGACGTGCGCGGCCGCCTCGGCTCGCGCCCGGCCGTGGTCGCCGCCTTCACCGTGGCGAACGACCGCCCGCTGACCGTGATCGCCACCAACGAGGACGCCCGCGGCCGCGGCATCAAGGCCGGCGAGCTGGTCCGGGTCGCCGCCAAGACCCTCGGCGGCGGCGGTGGCGGCAAGGACGACGTCGCCCAGGGCGGCGGCTCCAACCCGGCCGCGGTCGGCGAGGCCGTCGCCGCGGTGCGCGGCCTGGTCGCGGAGCGCGCCAGCTGATGGTCGAGGAGCCTCAGGTGGAGCGGCCCTTCCGGCGGGGGCGGCGGATCGCCGTCGACGTCGGTGACGCCCGGATCGGGGTCGCGTCCTGCGACCCCCACGGGGTGCTCGCCACGCCCGTGGAGACCGTTCCGGCCGGAGTGAAGTCGCAGGCCAGGATCGCCGCCATCGTCGAGGAGTACGACGCGGTGGAGGTGATCGTCGGGCTGCCCCGCTCGCTGAGCGGCAAGGAGGGCCCGGCGGCGGAGAAGGTCCGCGCCTACGCGACGCGGCTGGCCAACCGGCTGTACCCGGTGCCGGTCCGGCTGGTCGACGAGCGGATGTCGACCGTCACCGCCACCCACGGGCTGCGCGCCTCGGGCGTCAAGGCGAAGAAGGGCCGCTCGGTGGTCGACCAGGCCGCCGCGGTGGTGATCCTGCAGACCGCCCTTGAGTCCGAACGGGTGAGCGGGAACCCGCCTGGTGAGAGCGTCGAGGCGGTCGGCTGACCGGCCTGATCTAACGTCCCGTCGAGGGGGGCGGGGGGGGGCGCGCGGCCGCGGGGGGCGCCGGGCGCGGGGGCCCCCGCCCCCCCCCCCCCC
>NZ_JBHWIR010000134.1:0-21369 GCF_042731835.1 Kitasatospora sp. NPDC059817
CCGATCCGGGCCCCCCGCCCGCCGGGGTGCTGCCGCGGCGTCTTCCGGGCGGCGGCCCCCCGGGCCCGCGTATCCAGCGGGGGCACGGGGCGCCTTGCGGACCAGTCTCAGGGTGCGTGTCCAATGCCGTCACGCGGGTGGGGTTTTGACGACGCGTCCTTACCGCAGGGAGGTGTCGGAGGCGGCCGCGGATGCCATGCCCGCGGCGGCCGAGGAGGAGGCGGTGACCATCGCCGAGCCGGCGATGCCGGGTATCAGGCGGTCGGCCGGCGCGGTGATGGTGAGCGCCGGCGGGGTCGCCTGGAGCCCGCCGCCGGGGAACAGCGAGCCGTCCACCACGAACAGGTTCGGGTAGTTCTTCAGCTGTCCGCCGGAGTCCGTCGCGACGCCGAGCGGCACGCCGCCGAGCGAGTGCGAGGTCCAGCCGGGACTGGTGAAGCTGGTCGACGAGCCGGGGGCGACGGCGTTGAGCTGGCTCAGCACCCCGTTGATCGCCGTGGTGGACTGGGTCGTACCGGCGGTGGTGGTGGGCCAGTTGAGGTCAACCGCCGCGCGAAACGGCGGCGGCCCGTGCGAGCAGGTGCTCGTACGGGCCGCCCGCGCGCTCGGACCGGCGCGGCGTCAGATCTGCAGGGTTCGCAGGAAGCAGCCCTTCGCCGAGTCGGAGTACTGGCAGCCGGCGACGTACAGCGAGTGGCCGTCCGGCCCGGTGGCGAGGGCGTGGATGTACGTCTCGGGGACGGAGAGGCGCACGCTCTGGTCGAACCGGTTCTCGCCCGGCACGAGCGTGTACAGCGGGACGGGGATGGTGTAGGAGGGGCCGCCGAGCAGGTAGACGCGGCTGCCGTCGGTGTTCATCGCCGGGTGGTGGTACTCGAAGTAGCCGGAGCCGTACTTCATGAGGTAGCGCACCTTGTCCGTGCCCGTGTCGAGCCCGATGCCCACGGAGTAGGTGCGGACCGACCCGAGCGCGAGCAGGAAGGAGCCGTCGGGGGAGAGCGCCAGCTCGTCCTTGGCGCCGGGGTCGACGACCTTGGCGGTGCCGAGCCCGGTCCTGATGTCGAGGCGCAGCAGGTCGAGGTTCGTGCCCGCGTAGAGGGAGCTCCCGTCGGGCAGGACGGCGAGATCGTTGACCGTGTGGGCGGTGACCGCCGTCTGGTCGATGAACTCCTGGTCGCCGGTGGAGAATTCCAGGATCCGGCCAGGCTCCTCCTGCCCGGCGGGGCCCGAGGGCCCGGACTGGCCGACGTAGAGGGTCTCGCCGTCCGGGTCGGTGGCCAGACTGGTCGCCGCGCCCGGGGTCCAGCCCGCCGGGAGCTGCTGCGCCGGCGCGGCGACGCGGGCCTTGACCGTGTTGGTCGCGGTGTCGATGACGTAGACGGCGGAGCCGACTCCGACGTACAGCCGGTCGCCGTCCGGGCTGAGGGCCGGCCGCCCGTAGGGTGCCGGGTCGCCGAGCGGGAGGCGGGCCCTCACCGTGCCGGTCTGCGTGTCGACGGTGGACAGGTACACGCCCTGGCGCCCGCCGACCACGTCCGTCAGCACGAGGTAGACCGTGCGGCCGTCCGCACTGACCGCCTCGGTGACCTTCTCCCAGGTGAACTCCGCGAGCCGGACGGCCCCCGGAACGCCGGAGACGGGGCCGTCGGGAACGCCGGAGGGGGCCGCCCCCGAGGCCCCCGAGACACCCGCCCCACCGAGCAGCAGGGCCACCGCCGTCGCCGCCGAGACGGTCCAGCGGGATCCACGCCGTAACGCGCTTGCCGGGCTCCTCATCATGTCCTCCCCTGTGTCGTCCGGTGCGCCGCGCCGGGCACCGGGTGGATCGAAGCCTAGGGGATTCCATTGCCATTGGTTGGAACAACTATTAAGTGGTAGAGGAGAGTTGGAAGATCCAGCAGTGACTGGTGGGGCGTGCGGAGCCGGCCTGCCGGGATCGTCGTGCCCACCGGGAACTGCTCGACCGCCGTGCTTTCCACCGCGAGCCGGCGGGAAGTCAACTGGCACCCACCATAGGGTGAATCCCTCTCCGCCGAATGAGAGAATCACCCCGGCCCGCTAATTCTCTTCCGGAAGACCGGAGTTACGACCCACCAAAGGAATCACAGATGACCGACCTTCCGGCGCCCGCCCCCTTCACCACCGAGGACACCCTGTTCGGCGAGATCACCGTCCGCGTCGACGGCCAGGACCGGGTGACCGTCTCCGGGGAGCGGATCCCCACCGCCGTCCTGGAGCGGGACCCGGGCAGCGAGCCGGACCCGCAGATCGCCATCGGTACCCGCGACACCGCCCACCTGGATGCTGCTGGTCGAAGGGGTCGGCGCCCTCATCCCCTGAGCCGCCGACCCGGCCGCCCGCCGGCCCGCGGACGGCACGGCGCCGGGCCCGTACGGGATCTCCTCCCGTACGGGCCCGGCGTCGTTGTGCGTGTGCGGGCTTAGTCGGCGGCGCCCAGCATCCAGGTCGTCCCGCCCGCCAACTCCTCGGCGTGCAGGGTGGAGACGAGCGCCGCCTCGGTTCTCGACCGCAGGCACAGCTTGGCCCCGGGGTGGGGCGGGGGCCGTCACGCGGCGAGGTGCTCCAACGTGAACAGGGTCGCCCGGTAGGAGTACTGGTTCACGGCCGAACCTGCGGAGCCGGCCGGGTCGGCGACGGTGCCAAAGCTCCCGCTGTGCCCGATCCGGAGCAGCACCTCGCTGGAGCCGGGTGAGGGGTGGATCAGCGAGAAGATCTGGTTGCCGTAGATCCACCCCGAGCAGTCGAACACGTTGAAGGGGGCGCCGTCGCTGTTCCCCTCGTTCGGGTCGTTCGGGTTCCGTTTCCAGTGGCCCAGGCAGTCGTCCTCGTTCAGCCGGCTGCGGAAGATGAAGGACTGGTTGTCGGAGTTGTAGTGGCACAGCTTCCACTGCTGGTTGTAGCCACCGGTGTCGGGGTTCTGGATGACCTGCCCCCAGGAGCTGGCCATGTTCTTCTCCACGAGTTGTCCGAACGGCGTCTTGATCCGGTAGTAGCCGTCGTCGCAGACGTAGCCGTGCCACTCGCTCGACGCCAGCCCCTGGGTCGCGGCCGACGCGGGGCCGGCGAGCAGGGTGAGGCCGGCCAGCGAGGCGAGGGCGGCGGCGCCGAGGGCGCGCAGCGCCGTGCCCCGGCGGGTGGTGGCGTTGAGCAGCGGGTTTGTCACGGGTTCCTCCGTCGTCAGATCGGTGGGCACGGTCAGCAGTTGCTGATGAGAAGTTGGGCGGTCCGGCGCACGGTGGCGGCCGGTTCGGCGGGGGCGCAGCCGACCGAGCCGATCTCCGGGGACTCGTAGGTGGTGAACGTCCCGGGGGTGGGCTGGGTGGTGACCCAGATGCCGGTGGTGGGGCCGGTCTGGGCGCAGATGCGGTTGACGTACTGGCCGGTGACGACCCTGGTGCCGCGGTAGAGGCCGTAGCGCCCGGGGTCCTTGAGGTTCCAGACGTCGCTCACGGTCTGGCTGGTGGTGCTGGAGGTGGTCTTCTGGACCGAGAAGCCGACCTTGACCTCGACCTTGGCGAACAGCGCGCTCGCGGTGGCGGTGATCTCGGTCTTGTTGTCGACGGTGGTGGTCACCGAGCTGACCCTGGTCAGGGTGTCGGTGTGCTGTCCGGTGGTGCCCGGGGCGACGTTGTAGATGAGGAAGTCGGTGACGGTGGGGGTGATCTGCACGTTGAAGGGTTCCGTGGTGGCGCGGTCCACAGCGGGGTTGCAGAGGGTCGGGAGGGTGTCGGCGTGGGCGGCGGGGGCGGCGCCAAGGCTTAACAGGCCCACCGCGATGGCGGTGGTGGCCGAGGCCGCGAGGGTGCGCCGGCGCGGCTTGCGGGTGGTGGTCATCTGTGCTCCTCCAGCGGGCGCGGAAACAAGGACGAGGCGTGCGTGCGCGCGCCTCGTGCAGGGGTACGTGCGGACTGCTGGTGCGCATGCGTCCTTGTGGATGCTTCGGGCCTTGCGGCAGGACCCTTGTCCGGAGGCTCCTCGGAGATCGTGTGGTGTGGGTTCGCACTGGCCGGGGCCGGTAGGCGCCCGGACCGTGATACCTCCGTGGTCCGGTGATGAAGAGTCTTGTCGTGGCGCACCGGTCGCCAGTAGTGGCTGATGACATGAGTCGGGCGGGCCGTGTCATGGTTCGCCTATGACAACTGTCATCTTTTGGTTGGTTCGGTCGCAGACAGCGAGCCGAGGCTGACTCTAGGGTGGCCGGACATGATCACCTCACCTATGGGGTCCGGTACGGTCGATCCGGGGCGGCTGGGCCGTCTCACCCACTGGACGTTGCTCGCTCTGGGGCCCCTATGGCTGTTGCTGGCCGCGAACGACCTCGTCTTCAACCTCGGCCCCGGACACCAGGCACTGGTCGCTCCGGTGCTCGTCGCCGTCGCGGTCCAGCACACTCGGCTCATCCGCCGGGCGGTGCCGGGTGGCCTCGCCGGCCAGGGCCCCCGCCATGGCTCCGCCACCGCCGAGGGACGGTGGAGCCTCCTGCTGCTGGCCGCAGCGATCGCGACGTGGGGCGACATGGCGGTCCGTCCGTACACCGCACTCGACTGGGCCATGCTGCCGGGGGCCATGGCAGCGGCGATGGCCCTGACCCTGCCCGCCCGGGCGCGCCGCCGGCTGCTCACGACAGTCGCGCTGGGCTGTGCGGTGCTGGGTGAGGCAGTGGCGCAGTGGCGCCAGGACAACCCCTACCTGCCCGGGGTGCCGGCGGCGACCGGTGCGGGGATGGTGCTGTTCATCGCCGGGGTGGAGTTGATGGTGGCCCGGCTGTGGCGGGCGGTCCTGGAGGCCGAACACGTCCGCGAGACCACGGCCACCCTGGCCGTGGCGGAGGAGAGGCTGCGGTTCGCCGCAGATCTGCACGATCTCCAGGGCCACCGGCTCCAGGCCATCACACTCAAGGGCGAGTTGGCCGAGCGATTGATCGGCCGCAGTGACCACGAGGCGCGCGCGCACGTCCGGGAGATCACCGAACTGGCTCGCTCCGCACTCGAGGAGTCCCGGGCCGTGGTCCACGGCTACCGGCGCGCCAGCCTGAGTAGCGAACTGGCCAACGCCGCGGGAATCCTGGAAGCCGCCGGAATCCGCACCGCGATCGACGGAGACGCCGCACGCATCCCTCACCAGCTCCAGCCGGCCTTCGCCGCCTTGGTCCGCGAAGGCATCACCAACATCCTCCGCCACAGCCGTGCCCGCCACTGCCAGATCACCATCACCGCTGCCGCGGGTCAGGCCCGCGTCCTGCTGCGCAACGACGGTGCCCCGTCGCACCCTGCGGACCCCGGCAGCGGCCTGGCCGGACTGCAGGAACGCTTCCACGCCATCGGCGGTTACATTCGCATCGCCACCCACCCCGGCGGCCACTTCGAACTGGTCGGCCACACCCACCGGGAGACCCCGCGTGATTCGCATCCTGCTCGCCGATGACGAAGACCTCACCCGCGGCGCCCTCGCCGCACTCCTCGACCTCGAACCGGACCTGACCGTCACCGCCCAGGCTCCTGACGGCCTCACGGCAGTCCAGGCCGCCGCCCGTCACCCGATCGACATCGCCCTGTTGGACCTGGAGATGCCCCACCTCGACGGCATCTCCGCTGCCCAGGAGATCCGCCGCCACCGCCCCATCCCCACTGTCCTCGTCACGCGTCACGCCCGGCCCGGCGTCCTGCGTCGCGCTCTGGCCGCAGGCATCCAGGGCTTTGTCCCCAAAACCACTCCCGCCACCCAACTGGCCGACATCCTGCGCGACATCCACACCGGCGGCCGCTACATCGACCACCAGCTCGCCACCCACGCCCTCACCGAAACCCCCTGTCCTCTGACCCCCCGCGAACTCGATGTCCTGCGTGCCGTCCACCACGGCCACGCCGTCAGCGCCCTCGCCGAACAGCACCATCTCGCTCCCGGCACCGTCCGCAACTACCTCTCCGGTGCCATCACCAAACTCGCTGTCCGCACCCGCCACGAAGCGGCTCGCCGTGCCTGGGAAGAAGGGTGGATCTGATCCTGAACGAGGTGTACTCGCGTCCCGCCCCACTGGCGACGGGTTGGTGGCGTACGGGAGCTGGTGAATAGGGTGGGTACGGCCGATGACCGAGCGCACCACTGGAGACCTCATGAGTTCGACCGCTGTTCCCGACACCCTGCTCCCGGTCGGGGTCATCGGCCTCGGTGACATCGCCCAGAAGGCGTACCTGCCCGTCCTCGGAGCGATGCCGGGCCTCGACCTGCGGTTGATGACCCGGGACCGGGCCAAGCTCGATCGCCTCGGCGACGTCCACCGGATCGCGCCAGAGCACCGCTTCACCGATCTCGGGGAGTTGATCGGGAGCGGGATCCGGGCGGCGTTCGTGCACGCCGCGACCAGCCAGCACGTCCCGATCGTGGAGCAGCTGCTGACGGCCGGTGTCGACGTCTACGTGGACAAGCCGCTCGACTACACCGTGGACGGCGCCCGCCGGCTCGTCGACCTCGCCGACCGGACGGGCCGCTCGCTGATGGTCGGCTTCAACCGCCGGTACGCGCCCGGCTACGCCCAGGCCAAGGAGCGCCCCCGCGACCTGATCGTCCTGCAGAAGAACCGCGAGGGCCTCGCCGAGGCCGCCCGCTCCCTGGTGTTCGACGACTTCATCCACGTCGTCGACACCCTGCGCTTCCTGGCCCCCGGCGAGATCGAGCAGGTGGACGTCCGGGCCCGCGTCCGGGACGGGCTGGTCGAGCACGTCGTCCTGACCCTCGGCGGGGACGGCTTCACGGCGCTCGGCATCATGAACCGGCTCTCCGGCTCGACGGAGGAGATCCTGGAGGTCTCCGGCGCCGACTCCAAGCGGGCGGTGCACAACCTCGCCGAGGTGATCGACCACCGCGGCCAGCCCACCGTCCGCCGGCGCGGCGACTGGGTGTCCGTCGCCCGCCAGCGCGGCATCGAGCAGTGCGTCCAGTCCTTCCTGGATGCCGTCCGGGCTGGCAAGACCGTGGACGCGCACGACGCCCTGCGCACCCACGAGCTGTGCGAGCTGATCGTCGAGCGGATCGAGGCGGGCTGAGGGGGCGTCGAGGCGGCCTGAAGGAGCGGGGGTAGGGGCGAGGGCAGGAGCAGGGGCCGGGGCGGGCGTCGGAGCGGAACCAGAAGTTCACTGACGGGGTCTTGTCGCGTCATTTTCTACGCGCGTATCTTGGGGTCGCTGCGGGGGGCGGGTGACCGGCTTCCGCTTCATCTACGCGGGTAGCGCGTGCCATGGGCACGCCGCCTGACCATGCGTCACGGCCCGGCGGCCGCAGACCCGCCGGGTGGACGACGCCCTGTGCCCCGCTCCACCCTCGACCGCCGTGCCACGACCGTGCCGCACGACGGAGCTAGGAGTCATGCCCCGGTGACCACCGCCCCCGCTCCCCGCCCCCGCCGGGCCCTGCTGCGCGCCGCGATCCTCCCGGCCGGACTGGCCGCCTCGCTGGTGCTCGTCCCGCTGCCGGCCGCGAACGCCGCGCCCGCCGCCACGAACGCCGCGAACGCCGCGCCCACCGCCGCCGCCCCGGCCGGGCCGACCGAGGCCGGACCGCTGCGCATCCACGACATCCAGGGCACCACCCGGATCTCCCCGCAGGCCGGGAAGCCCGTCACCGGCGTGCCCGGCGTCGTCACCGGCGTGCGCGCCTACGGCAGCGCCAAGGGCTTCTGGATGCAGGACCCGAACCCCGACGCCGACCCGGCCACCAGCGAGGGCGTCTTCGTCTACACCGGCGGCAACCCGACCGTGAAGGCCGGCGACTCGGTCCTGGTCAGCGGCAAGGTCACCGAGTACTACCCGGCCTTCGCGGGCGGCTCGCAGTCCGTCACCGAGCTCACCGGCCCCGCCGTCACCGTGCTGTCCTCCGGCAACCCGCTGCCGGCCCCGGTGGTCGTGGACACCCGCAACATCCCCGGCACCTACGCCCCGCCGGCGCCCGCGGGCGGCAACATCGACGCGCTGCCGCTCAACCCGGAGAAGTACGCCCTGGACTTCTACGAGTCGCTGGAGGGCATGCTCGTCCAGGTCAAGGACGTCCGGGTGATACAGGCGACGGACAAGTACAACGAGCTGTGGGTCGCCGCCGACCGGCAGGACCAGCGCAGCAAGCGCGGCGGCGTGCTGTACGAGTCGTACGCGGAGCCCAACGTGGGCCGCCTGATGGTCCAGCAGCAGGCGGCGGTCACCCCGCAGCAGCCGTTCCCGGTGGCCAACGTGGGCGACGTGCTGACCGGCACCACCACCGGCCCGCTGGACTACAACCAGTTCGGCGGCTACACCCTCGTCGCCGGCACCCTGGGCACGCTCCAGGACAACCACCTCCAGCGCGAGGTCACCGCCAAGGCGGCCGACCGCGAACTCGCCATCGCCACCTACAACGTGGAGAACCTCGCCCCCGGCAACCCGGACGCCAAGTTCGCCGAGCTGGCCCAGGGCATCGTCACCAACCTGCGTTCGCCCGACATCGTCGCCCTGGAGGAGATCCAGGACAACAACGGCGCCAAGAACGACGGCACGGTCGACGCGAGCCAGACCGTCGCCAAGTTCATCGCCGCGATCAAGGCGGCCGGCGGCCCGGCGTACGACTGGCGCTCGATCGACCCGCAGGACGGCAAGGACGGCGGCGAGCCGGGCGGCAACATCCGGCAGGTGTTCCTGTTCAACCCGCAGCGGGTCTCCTTCACCGACATCCCCGGTGGCGCCGCCACCAGCGCCGTGGACGTCGCCGGCAGCGGCGCCACCACCGCGCTGACCGCCTCGCCCGGCCGGATCGCCCCGGCCGACGACGCGTGGACCAACAGCCGCAAGCCGCTGGTCGGGCAGTTCTCCTTCCGCGGCAAGAAGGTCTTCGTCATCGCCAACCACTTCAACAGCAAGGGCGGCGACCAGGGCATCGACAGCCGCTTCCAGGCCCCCACCCGCAGCTCCGAGGTGCAGCGGGTCAAGCAGGCCACCATCGAGCAGGCCTTCGTCGCCAAGCTGCTGGCCGCCGACAAGGAGGCGCGCGTCGTCTCGCTCGGCGACTTCAACGACTACCAGTTCTCGCCCGCGCTGGCCGCGCTCACCAAGGACGGCGTGCTGCGCGACCTGGTGAACGAACTGCCGGAGACCGAGCAGTACTCGTACGTCTACCAGGGCAACTCGCAGGTGCTGGACCACATCCTGGTCAGCCCCGAGGTCGGCTACGCCAAGTACGACGTGGTGCACATCAACGCCGAGTTCGCCCAGCAGGCCAGCGACCACGACCCGCAGGTGGTCCGCATCAAGCCCTGACCGTTCCGCATCAGGTCCTGACCGGTCCGCATCGGACCCTGACCTGCAGCTATGCTGCCTTCGCCGGAGGTGACCACCGTCGGCGAAGGCAGCTGCGGCAGTGGGGGTCGGAGAACATGCGGTACCGGATCGAGCGGATGGGAGCCGAGGACTGGCAGCGCCTGCGGAAGGTGCGGCTGGCCCAACTCCTCGACTTCCCGATGGCGTTCGGCGAGACCCACGAGGCCGCGCAGGCCCTGGGCGAGGCCGACTGGCGGGCCCGGGCGGCCCGGGTGAACGAGCCGGGCAGCGTCGGCCTGGCGGCCGTCGACCCGGACGGCGAATGGGTCGGCACGATGCTGTCCGTCCCCGACCGGGACCAGGCCGCGACCGCCGTCCTGATCGGCGTCTGGGTGGCCCCGGAACACCGCGGCCGCGAACGCGGCGTGACGGACGCCCTGTTGGACGCCGCCACCGACTGGGCCCGCACCGAGGGCGGCGCCAAGCGGATGCTGCTCGGCGTGCACGAGGCGAACGCCCGCGCCGCCGCCTTCTACCTGCGCCGGGGCTTCACCTACACCGGCGGAGAGACCCCGTACGGGCTCGACCCGCAGGCCCGCATCCTGGAGATGGCCCTCCCACTGGACTGAAACGCCCCGAGGTCGGCCGAACGTCCGTTCCCACGAAGCAGGTTGGGCGGAAAAGCGCGGGCCCCGAGCGCGCCCGCGCCCTAGGATCGACGGTCATGGTTGATCTCTATCCTCCGACGAGTCCCTACGGCCACGGTTTCCTCGACACCGGAGACGGCAACCGGGTCTACTACGAGCAGCTCGGCAACCCCGAGGGCAAGCCCGTCCTGTACGTCCACGGCGGCCCCGGGGCGGGGACGCCGGACCGGCCCACCCGGGCGTGGGACCCGGACTGCTACCGCGTGATCCGCTACGACCAGCGCAACTGCGGACGCAGCACCCCGCACGCCAGCGACCCGGCGGCGGACATGAGCCTGAACACCACGCAGCACCTGATCGACGACATGGAGCGGCTGCGCGAACACCTCGGCATCGAGCGGTGGTTGCTGAACGGCGCATCCTGGGGTTCGACCCTCCTGCTGGCCTACGCGCAGCAGCACCCCGAGCGGGTCAGCGAGATCATCATCCAGGCGGTGACGACGACCCGCCGGGCCGAGACCGACTGGCTCTACCGGGGTGCCGGGTCCTTCTACCCCGAGGCGTGGGACCGGTTCCGCGAGGGCGTGCCCGAGGACGAGCGGGACGGCGACCTGCTCGCCGCCTACGCGCGGCTGATGGAGAACCCCGACCGGGCGGTCCGGGAGAAGGCCGCCGCCGACTGGCTCGCCTGGGAGGACGCGGTCATCTCGAACGAGCCCAACGGCTCGCCCGGCATGTACAGCGCCCGGGAGGTCGACGCGCAGATCGCGTTCGTCCGGATCTGCGCCCACTTCTTCAGCAACGGCGCATGGCTGGAGGAGGACCAACTGCTGCGCAACGCCCACAAACTGGCCGGGATCCCGGCGGTGCTGGTGCACGGCCGGCACGACATGGGCGGCCCGGTGCAGACGGCGTGGGAGCTGGCGAAGGCGTGGCCGGGCGCGCGGCTGCACATCTCCGAGGACTCGGGGCACATCGGCAGCGAGGAGATGAAGGAGACCGTCCGGGAGGCCATCGAGGAGTTCAAGCACCGCTGATCCCCGGGGTGCCCGGCAGGGCGACGCCCGTCGGGGGCGTCGCCCTGCCCATCTGTAGGCGGGGTCTGGCGGTCGCACCTTCTGCGGTGCCGTGTTGCCGGGTGCGGCTAGTGTGCCGGTCATGTCCGATAATCTGCGGGGCATTCGCCCGCGTGCTGAATCCGCCGTGGCCGTTGGGCGGTTGGCCGATCCGGGGTTCCTGGTGAACGCGGACCCGGGATCGGTACTGGCGTTGCTGGACGCGGCGTCGGGCCCGGCGGCGCGGTTGGCCGCGTCGGTGTACCGGGCCTCGACAGACCTGCATCGTGACGTCACTGCGGGGGTGCGCCGACAGCTGCTGGCGCTGGACGCGGCCCGTTACGGGGACCGGGAGCTGTCGGCACGGATCACCGCAGTACCGGTGGAGGACGAACCCGCCGCACCGTGGGGCGTCGAGTGGGCCACCGGCGGCCAGCTCGACCGGTCCCGGCGTCGTATTCCGACCGTCCACACTACCGATGCGTTGCTGGCGGTCGCGACGGCCCTGGTCGACGGCCGCCCCGTGGCGGTCACCGGCAGTTCCTTGGCGGTCGCCGGGAGTTCCTCGGCGGTCACCGGCAGTTCCGAGCGGACCGTGCGGGTATGGGACCTGACCACCGGCCAGCAGATCGGCAAACCCCTCACCGCCCACACCGGCGAGGTGTGCGCGGTGGCGACGGCGGTGCTCGACGGCCGCCCCGTGGCGCTCACCGGCAGTGCTGACCGGACCGTGCGGGTGTGGGACCTGACCACGCGCGAGCAGATCGGCCAACCCCTCACCGGCCACACAGCCGGGGTGTTGGCTGTGGCGACGGCGGTGCTCGACGGCCGTCCCGTCGCGGTCACCGGCAGCGGCGACGTGCGGGTGTGGGACCTGGCCACGCGCGAGCAGATCGGCGAGCCGCTCACCGGCCACACCTCTGCTGTGTACTCGGTGGCGACGGCGGTGCTCGACGGCCGTCCCGTCGCGGTCACCGGCAGCCACGACGGGACCGCGCGAGTGTGGGACCTGACCACCCGCGAGCAGATCGGCGAGCCGCTCACCGGCCACGAGGAGGCGGTACGAGCGGTGGCGACGGGGGTGCTCGACGGCCGTCCCGTGGCGGTCACCGGTGGCCACGACGAGACCGTGCGGGTGTGGGACCTGGCCACCGGCCGGCAGCTCGGCCGACCTCTCACCGGTCACGACGGATGGGTGTTGTCGGTGGTCACGACCACGATCGAAGGCCGTCCCTGCATCGTCAGCGGAGGCGAGGACTGGACGCTCCAGGTGTGGGATCCGGCCACGGGCAAGCCGCTCGGCGAGCCGGTGCGCGGCCATACCGACAAGGTACGGGCGATGGCGACGGCGGTGCTGGACGGCCGTCCCCACGTGATCGCCGGCAGTCAGGACGGGATGGTGCGGGTGTGGGACCTGGCCTCGGGCGGCCAGGTGGGTGAGCCGCTCACCGGCCACACCGGCGAGGTGGGCACGGTGGCGACGGCGGTGGTCGAGGGCCGCCCCGTCGCGGTCACCGGCAGTTCTGACCAGACCGTGCGGGTCTGGGATCTGACCGCTGGTCGCCATATCGGCCGTCACCTCACCGACCGGGACGGCTGGGTGTGGGCGGTGGCGACGGCGGTGGTCGACGGCCGCCCCGTCGCGGTCACCGGCAGCCACGATGAAACCCTGCGGGTATGGGACCTGACCACGCGCGAGCAGATCAGCGAGCCGCCCACCGGCCACGAGGAGGGGGTGAACGCGGTGGCGACGGGGGTGGTCGACGGCCGCCCTGTAGCGATCACCGGCGGCTTCGATGACGTACGGGTCTGGGACCTGCCTTCGGGTCAGCAGGTCGGTGAGCCCCTGACGGGCCACACCGGCGAGGTGAACGCGGTGGCGACGGCGGTGGTCGAGGGCCGCCCCCTGGCGATCACCGGCGGCGACGACGGCACGGTACTGGTCTGGGACCTGACCACGCGCGAGCAGATCGGCGAGCCCCTGACCGGCCACACCGACTGCGTGCTGGCGGTGGCGACGGCGGTGGTCGAGGGCCGCCCCGTGGCGGTCACCGGCGGCGACGACTGTACGGTGCGGGTCTGGGACCTGACCACCGTCCAGCGGATCGGCCAACCCTTCACCGGCCACACCGGTGAGGTGAACGCGGTGGCGACGGCGGTGGTCGAGGGCCGCCCCGTGGCGGTCACCGGCGGCGACGACTGTACGGTGCGGGTCTGGGACCTGACCACCGGCGACCAGGTCGGGCCGGAGCTGGTGTTCCCACTGCGGGTCTGGGCGGTGGCCGTGGTACCGGATGGCCGGTTGGTGGTGGGCTTCGGCTGGGAGGTCGCGGTGTTGGCCCGCCGCTGACCGGGCCCCGCACAAGCGGCTCGCAGTACGAGCCACTTGGGAGACGGTCCCCCGAGGGGCGTGGGGGCAGTGGCGGGAGATGCCGTGTGAGTTCGGTGCCTGGTCGACCGTGCACAACCGCTTCCGGCAGCCAGCTCGGCGAAGTCCGTCTCGTCGCCGACCGCCGGTGCCGACCGCTGGCGTTCGTCCCCGTGCTGACGGTCCTACAGCCAGCGGTCGTACCAGGTGCGGATGCGCCGGAGGGCGTCGAGTTGATGGGCGCGCTCGTGAAGCCCGTGGCCCTCTCGGGGGTAGACGACGAACTCGTGCTCGACGCCGAAGTGGCGCAGTGCGCGATGGAAGTGGACGGCCTGGCCGAGTGGGACGTTGGTGTCCTGCTCGCCGTGCAGGATCAGGACCGGGGTGCGGATCCGGGACGCGTAGGAGATCGGGCTGTTCCGGTCGTGGAGGTGCGGTCCGGGCCCGATCCAGCCGGTGCTGCCGCCGAGCGCCGCGTCCATGACTCCCCACTCGCCGGTTCCGGCCTGCATGCCCCAGTCGGCGATGCCGGCGCCCACCATGGCGGCCTTGAAGCGCTCGGTCCGGCCGATGGCCCAGGCCGCCATGAAACCGCCGTGGCTCCAGCCGGAGATGCCCAGGCGTTCGGGATCGGCGACTCCCTCGGCGACCAGCAGGTCGATCCCGGCGAGGATGTCGGTCCACTCGTCGCCGCCCACCGCGCCCGCCACCACGGCGGCGAATTCCTGGCCGTGGCCCGACCCGCCCCGGGGATTGGGCAGGAAGACCGCGTATCCGGCGGTCGCCAGCCACTGGCCGCAGTCGACCGCGGTGAGCGCGAACTCGTCGGCATGGCGGAAGTAAGGGCCGCCGTGGACCATGGTGACGAGCGGGAACGGACCCTGGTCCCGAGTCCGGCCGGCGGGCAGGATCAGCAGGCCGTCCAACTGGAGTCCGTCGGGCGCCTGGTAGCTGAGCCGTTCCTGGACACCCCAGCGGATCCCGCGCAGTTCGGGACTGGTGTCGCTGAGCCGGAGCAGTGGCCCGCCCATGGGTCCCGCGTGGACGTTCCTGGGCTCGCGCGCGGTGCTCATCAGCACGGCGAGGGTCTGTCCGGAGTGGCTCGCAGTGAGCCCGGCGAGCGTGCCGGGCGTGCCGAACGTGCCTGGCGTGCCGGGCGCGCAGGACAGTCGGCGGAACCGCAGCGACTGCGGATCGAGCCGGTACAGCGCGGTGTCCAGCCCGTCGGCGAACAGCGCCAGCGGCGGCCCGTCGGCGACCTGCACCAGCTCGGTGGGGCAGACGGACATGCCGGCCGTGAGATTGCGCTGTTCGACGGTCGGGCCGGTCGCCGGCGGCACGGTGTCGATCACGGCGAGCGCGCCGACCAAGTGCCCGGGCGTCACCGCCAGGTGGGCCAGATGCCATTCACCGTCGTGATGCCACCAGACCGGGGACTGTGCCTCGAATCCGACCGGGCCCAGGTCCTGGACGGCTCCCGTCTCCGGGGCGACCAGGTGCAGTCCTGCCGTCGTGACGCCGGGGTCGAGCTCGGGGGTGGCCCAGCTCAGCACGGCCAGCGGGCCGCCGTCCGGACGCTGGGCCACCTCCACGACATGGCGGTCTCCGAGGCCGTCCACGGTGCGGACCACGCCGGTCGCCAGGTCGAGCAGGCGCAGCCGGGTGGCGGGGAGGTGCCAGCCCCAGACCTTCGCGTCGTCACCCTCGGCCTCCCGGTGTTCGTCCTCCGGAGTGGGCTCGTCCTCGGCGAGCAGCGCGACGGTGCGGCCGTCGGCGAGCGGGTAGTGGTCGCCGATGCCCCCGCGCCACCTGGTCAGGGGCTCCGCCTCGGCGCTGTCCTCGCTGCCGTCCAGAAGGATCCGCTGGAGTTGAGCGGTGCCCCGCTCCTCGCGGTCGGAGGTGAAGAACAGGAAAGCCGAGTCCGGCGCCCACTTCGGGGCGGCGGCGCGGGCCGTGCCGTCGGTCAGCCTGCGCGGGGCCGCGCTGCCATCGGCGGCGGCGACCCAGACCGAGTTGTGCGGCCGTCCGTCCCTGCCACTGTTCGCGACCACGCCGTAGGCGACCAGGCGGCCGTCGGACGAGATGGCCGGGGCCACGGGGGAGGCCATGTCCACCACCAGTTCCGCGGTGAGCAGGTCGGTCGATTCGGGAGTCGGTCGCGGTGCAGGCTGCGGCATGCGGACTGCCTTTCACTCGCCAGTACGACGGACGGACATCCTGTCGCACGGACGGGCCGGTGTCAGTCGGGTTTCGGAGAATCAGGCCAGGCAAGGCAGGGCAGGGCAACTGTCGCCGAATCAGTGAGAGATCTGACGGCCCGAGACCCTCCGCCTGTATCCCCTGGCCTGGTTTCTCACCCGCACGGTCACCCAGGACACCCACCTGGGCGGGCAGCCACTCCCCACCGGCACCAACCTCGCCTACAGCCCGTACCTCATCCACCGCCGGCCCGATCTCTACGCCGATCCCGAGATCTTCGACCCCGACCGCTGGGACCCCGACCGCTGGGACCTCAAGTGCCCCCAACCGCCCCGCAACGCCTTCACCCCCTTCGCCACCGGCGCCCGCAAGTGCATCGGCGACGCCTTCGCGATGACCGAGGCCACCCTCGCCCTGGCCACCATCACGGCCCGCTGGACCCTGAGACACCCGCCCGCCCGGCAACAGGTCCGCCCCGACCCAGTCCTCGCACTCATGCGGCAACGACACCACCGGCGCGAGCGCGGCATGCCGCAGATTCCCGAAAGAGGACGCTGCCCCGGCAAGGTTCACCCAGCCGAGTGATCCACAATTGGCCCCCAGCCTGCCGACTAAGCCGCACGCAGCGCCGGCGCTGGCCCCGTGCTCAGCCCAGTGTGGCGCGGATCAATGCCCGACTGACCTCGGCGGTGAATTCCGTGTCCGCCGAACGATTGGCCGTCTTCAATGCCTGGTAGACCTCGGCAAGCTCGCTGATGCCATGCTGATCCCCAAGGTCGAGACGCAGCTGACCAACATGGAATCGGACCTCCAGAAACAAGCGATCACCAGCTAGTCGGCATGTCTGTAGGTCCTCTAAAAGGGCCACGAGGTGCTTCAGCGCCTCTTCATGATGTCCCAGGTGAGCCAGGCAGCATCCGTGTCTGAAACGGCAGCGCGCGGCCTCCTCCGCGCGCTCGGGCCCCAGAGCTGCTAACTCGTCTGCGAGGCCGGCGAACCGGGGCAGCGCGTCAACGATCAGGCCCTCGTCGAAGAGCGCCTGGGCCTGCGTGGTCCTCACGTGGATTGGCAGAAGCCCAACCATCGAGGGGATCGTGTCGGCCATCAACGAGACTCGGGCGGAAGGGGCTGGCACTGTGGCGCCGGGCGTACCCGACGTCCCGAGCATTTGCCGGAATTCCTGGGCGGACGCTGGACGGCTGCTCGCCTGCTTTGCCAGCCCGGCCATGATGGCCTGCTCCAGCATCGGGTCGACGTCGGGACGGAGCAGGCTCACCGGGTTAGGTGGCTGGTGCCGGTGCTTAAACATGACCCTGGCAGCGTCATCACCGGTAAATGGAGGTGTACCCGTGAGGAGTTCGTAGAGCACGCAGGCCAGGGAGTACAAGTCGCTTCGTGGATTGACTTCGCGTCCCTCACACTGTTCAGGCGGCATGTAGGCGACCGTCCCGAGCACCCTATTCCCCATGGTGAGCCGTGCTTGGTTTGTACCGAACATCCTGGCCACGCCGAAATCGAGTACCATGACCCGCTGGCGGCTGGTCAGCATAATATTGGCGGGCTTGAGGTCCCGATGGATGATGGGGAATGCATGAGTGCACTCAAGGACATCGCAGATCTGGACCGCGATTTCCACAACTTCCTGTTCAGGCAGGTAGTTTCTCTCCCGGATGACCTCGGCGAGATCCTGGCCGAGGACGTAATCCATCACGAGATACGGCTCGTCGACACTGGGGCCCACCCGTGCATTGAGGAATGCCGGGATACCGGGATGTTTCAACTGCGCAAGCAAACCAGCCTCGCGCGTGAAGCGCTGGACCATTTCCTCTGGATGGCGTGGGTCCAGCAACTCTCGGTGGACCAGCTTGACCGCGACGGATTGCTGCGACTGGTGATCATGCCCTAGCCAGACTTCTCCCATAGCTCCGCACCCAAGCCGCTGCCTCAGTTCATAGCGCCCGCCGAGAAGTCGTCCGTCACTCCACACCAGGACCGTCGCCTGTGTCTGTCTCGGCCAAGAGCTGGTCCGCGAGATCGACGAGTGTGCCCTCTCCCGGCAGATACCAACTCCTCACGCCCTGTACTGCGACAGGCTGATTGACCCATTGAGCCTCCTCCCAGATCCGAAGCACCAATGCACTTGGAGAGTAACGCTGCCCGTCCACGGCCCAGATCAGGGGCCTGCGGTCATCGTTGACCCAGGAGGCGAGATAACGCTCGGGGGCCTCACTCATCCACCCGCGAAGCGCCTCTAGCTCTGCTTCGCCATTCGGCCGGTAGACCAGCTGTGTTCCGTCCTTGATACGACCGAATTCCACCAGCAGGGGAACGGTGTTCGGTCGCCGCCTGCGGTTAAGTCGTCGCGGAATTGGGGGCTGCGGGTCAACGCCCTGCTCCAGGGAATGAAGTACACCCGTAACCAGGTGTTGGCAGCTCTGCTCGTTGCGGAAGGTCCTATTGAGGAAGGCATATCGGCCATAACTTGCATCCAGTTGACGAAGCAAAGCGGTAAACGTGGCGCCGGTCATCTCTACCGTACGTTCGAGCCGAGCCTCCCAGTCGTCACCAGCATCGTCAATGCCGTCTACGCCGATCAGCTGGAATGCAATGTGAATAATCAGCAAGTCGGCCTGGTCGGCAACTACACGGTTGCGGCCCTCCAAGCTCTCGGCCAAGGCTGCAAGTGCGTCACGGACTCTGCGCATGAGCTTGACGGACCGCCAGATTTGTAGTGCGCTGGGGCGGTTGCCGAAGAGCTGGGTATAGAGCCCGCCGGATTCCCGCCGCCACAGGAAGTCACTGTCCTGCCGCACGCGAGCGACCACCGAAGCGTCAGGGTAAGAGCAGGCAAGGGCAAGCGCTGCCTCGACCACGCTGCACCCGGCGGCCGGTGCTGGGTCTGGCTCACCCCGCTTGAGGACGTATGACTTTCCCAGCGATAGGAAAAAATCATCGCGAATGAGCTCCTGCTGAGGATCGAGCGCAGCGAAGTCCCGCGCCTCCACACTGTTCTGCGTATTGGTCGCTCGGGTAATCCGTTGCGCCAGATCAGCCGGCGCTCCGTCCAGGCAGATCACTCGCAGAGAGATGAGTGCCTCGGCGACGGCATCCGGATCCCGCTTGTAGACATGGTAAAGAGAGGCAACTGTCTGGGCGCCGTTGACAACCCGAGCATTGACCAACTCCAGCCGGACGGGCTGGCTTGGCGCACGGCGGGTTACAAGCCACTTGGCGCGGACCGAGTCGCACAGCACAGTGATTCCATTGTTGAAATACCAGAAGTCATGGGGACTGTCAATCAGGCTGTCGATCATGGCAACGTTGACATTGGTTAGGCCCAGCGGGAAGCGCACGTTCTGGTCGAAGAGCCGTTCACCGTACTGCCCGTACCACTCGGCTGGCTCACCAGCGGCCACCGTGCCGACGTACGTCTGATACGGGGTTGAACTCATATGCCAGCCGTCGGACAACGTGGCAGTTACCGAGACCGGGGTGGGGCGGGATGCCTGCCGGGCCGCCGAGTGGAAGTCGGCGACGCTCAGAACTCGGAAGTCGAGCATTTGCCCAAAGCGGTTATAGTCTGCCGCCGTCTCGCTCAGAATGTCCTGGCCATCGCGGGAAAGACCTTCATCACCCATGGCGGCGAGGACGATGTGAATCCGGCCAGCCTCCTCGTTGATGACCCCATTGACCTGGTCGACTAGCCTGTGGAACCGTGCGTTGAACCGGTCGAACTGCCGGTTGACAAGCCGTTCAAGACCCTGGATTAGTTTCTGGACAGCTGTGCTGTCCAACCGGGCTGTCGCCCGGTTGCTCCACTTCGACTGAACTAGCCAGAGCTCAGCGGTCGCAGGTGAGACCAGCACAGCGTCGATGCCATGTTCGTCAGCTCCATCGGTGACAGACGCCGCCGCCTCCGCCGCCGTGCAATCTGCAACTAGCATCCCGGCCTTTGCAGCTAGCGCCCGAGACAGGAAGATCTGCTCGCGCTGGTCCGGGTCGAGAGTCTGGAGGTCGCTGAGGTCCAGAAGGCTGGCGAATTCCTGGGTCAGGGCATGGCGCACCTGACGGACCTCCAGGGGCACGTCTTGTAGCGCCTCGTTCTGATCTTCCATCGTGACCTCCCTCCTCCGGACCGATCCGGTGCGGCGCGTCGTTGCGTGCCACACCGTCGGCAGACTATGGCTGCTGCTTCACGTATTCCACGATCAGTGGGCTCGCCACCAGGCAGCCAGGATCACCGGCGGTCTCCGGCAGTACAGCACTGACCCTGGCGAGACCGGACACGACAGCGGAGGTGCTGACCTCGGTACTCTCGGCGTCCAGCGCCGCCAGGAGGTCCCGGACGCCAAGACGGTGAAGGGGGGCCGCCGGCTCGGGAGAGTTTTCCTCATCCGCTGTGCTCTCCAGAGCAGGTACATCTTGGTTGTAAGCCAGCGCGTTGACGACATGACCTGCATTGGTGACGAAGATGGTTCCGGAGCTGTTGCCTCCGTCTTCGAGGCCGGCCAGTGTCGGGCCATCCACCTGGACCGGCTTGCTGCCGCGCAGGTGCCGTGCTGATCCGTGCAACAGTAGTCGGCGGGTGCTGACAGCTTCATGGGAACGCTCCGAGTCCACGAACAGCACCAAATCCCGATACCTGCCCCGAAGGGTGAACCAGTTCAGCCGCGCCTCGAACATGACCCAGCGGCCCGGCTCAAGGTTGGGGTCCGTGTGCAGGAGCGCGTGGCGGGCCATCTTCTTCTCTACCTGCTTCAGATGGCGCCGCAGGTCCTGCATGTTGTTCGGCGCAGGCGTCTCCACGTCAAGTCCGGCGAATGGCACGCTCGCGCGCAGTTTGACGACAGGGCGAACTCGGCGAGGTTCCGGCAGGAACTCGTTGAGCTTGCCCTCGGACAAGTAGATGACCTCACGCACTGGTGCCCCCCGGCTCCGTTGTTCCTCGGCGATGCATCCGCCTGCGCTCATCCTGCCATCTTCTACTAACGGCGATGCCGTCCCACGCGATGGAGGAGACCAATCCACAGCCGTCGGCCAGCCGCACCGCACTGGCGGTCCCTGCGCGTCCAGGGCAGCCCTGTCGTCGCCGCGGTCTGGTCCGGAAGCCGCAGGGGTCTTAGTGTCCGGCCCTAGGGCCCGTCTTCAAAGCTGATCAAGTGATGAGGGATCATGGCGGCCATGGTGCGTCGTCATGAGCTTTCGGATGCCGAGTGGGCTGTGCTGTCACGGTTCCTGCCGAGTTCGGGGACTGCGGGGCGGCCCCGTTCGGACGACCGGGTGGTGCTGAACGGGATCGTGTGGAAGCTGCGGACCGGCACGTCCTGGCGGGACGTGCCGGAGCGCTACGGCTCCTGGCAGACCCTCTACACACGTTTCCGCAGGTGGGCGCTGGACGGCACGTTCTCGCGGATGCTGCAGGCGATACAGGCCGAGAAGGACGCGGCCGGGGACATCGACTGGCTGGTCTCCGTCGACTCCACGATCGTGCGGGCCCACCAGCACGCCACCGGCGGTAAAAAGGGGCACGCGACCGGGACGAAACGGGTGATCACGCCCTCGGCCGCTCCCGTGGAGGACTGGGCACCAAGCTCCACCTGGCCTGCGACGGACGCGGCCGCCCGCTCGGCTTCGTCCTGACCGGCGGCAACGCCAACGACTGCACCCGCCTGGAACCGGTCCTGGAGTCGATCCGAGTACCCAGGGTCGGGGGGGGGGGGGGGGGGTCCCCCGCCCCCCCCCTGCCGGCCGCTACAGTGTTGACAAGCCCCCGAAATAGCGCGCAACACCGCGCCGCCGGC
>NZ_JBHWIR010000135.1:0-21167 GCF_042731835.1 Kitasatospora sp. NPDC059817
CTGCCCCCGGGGGGGCGCGCCCGTCCGGGGCAGCCGCGGGCCGAGGGGTGTTAGGCCCCGGTTAGGGCCCCTCCGGTCCCGCTTCCGGCCCCGGGCGCGGGGGGGGCGCGCGCGCGGGTGCCCGTGGTGCGAGGGGGGAGTGCTCTGCCCTGAGCTACTCCGCCCCGAACTGCCTCGCCCGGACTGCTCCGCCCGGACTACTCCGGGCGCTTGAGCCGGGTGATGAACTTGTAGCGGTCGCCGCGGTAGATCGAGCGGACCCACTCCACCGGGTCGCCGTCGGCGTCGAAGGAGTGCCGGGAGAGCTGGAGCATCGGCAGCCCGAGGTCGGAGCCGAGCAGGCCGGCCTCGCGCGGGTTGGCGAGGGTGGTCTCGATGGTCTCCTCGGCCTCGGCCACGGTGACCCCGTACACCTCGCGCAGCGCCGCGTACAGCGAGTTGTGCTTGGCGAGGTTGCGCCGCAGCGCGGGGAAGCGCTTGGCGGACAGGTGGGCGACCTCGATGGCCATCGGGTCGCCGTTGGCCAGTCGCAGGCGCTCGATCCGCAGCACCCGGCCGCCGGGCTTGATGTCGAGCAGCGGGGCGAGCCGGTCGTCGGCGGTGATGTAGCCGATCTCGATCAGCCGCGAGGCGGGCTCCAGGCCCTGGGCCCGCATGTCCTCGGTGTAGGAGGTGAGCTGGAGGGCCTGGGCGACCTTGGGCTTGGCGACGAAGGTGCCCTTGCCCTGGATGCGCTCCAGCCGGCCCTCGACGACCAGTTCCTGCAGCGCCTGGCGCACGGTGGTGCGGGAGGTGTCGAACTGGGCGGCCAGCGCGCGCTCGGGCGGGACCGGGGTGCCGGCGGGCTGGGTCTCGGTCAGCTGGAGCAGGTGGCGCTTGAGACCGTAGTACTTGGGGACGCGCGCGGTCGGGTCGGCGCCGGCCTGCGTCGGGAGGTTTTTCACCTCGGGGTCGTTGACCTGGGCGGTGGTTCCCCCGTCGCTGCTCATCGGACCTGTTCTCCCGCTTCTCGCGGGGCCTTTACGGGCCCCGCCACATAGTTAACGGGTGACATCGTTGCATGTATGGCTACGGAACGAATACCTCATCACGCGATGAACGATGTGCGGTGTCGGCTTGATAACGGGTGGTCCG
Source organism: Kitasatospora sp. NPDC059817 (assembly GCF_042731835.1). Taxonomy (NCBI): domain Bacteria; kingdom Bacillati; phylum Actinomycetota; class Actinomycetes; order Kitasatosporales; family Streptomycetaceae; genus Kitasatospora; species Kitasatospora sp. NPDC059817. The sequence continues at coordinate 1,135 of NZ_JBHWIR010000135.1, forward strand.
GATCGGTCGAACAGCCGTTGACAGGCCCATTGGTCTAGGCCAAGCTCCAGGCATCTGGTCTACACCACTAGGCCGGTCACTATGAATCCCCCCACCCGCTCGAAGGGGTCCGCGGCACCTTTCCCCCCGCTTTACGTGGGTCTGCCGCTGCCGCCCGACGGGGGTAACCCAGGCATCCCTCAGGAGGATGGCGTGAAGCGTCAGCTCATCGCGGCGGTCGGCGTCGCAGCAATGGTCGTCGGCCTGGCGGCCTGTGGCTCGGACGGCAAGAGCAAGGACAACGCCGGTTCGAACTCGTCGTCCGCGGCGGGCGCCAAGAACTACAGCGGCAAGACGCTGAAGGTGTGGCTGATGACCGGCTCCGCCCCGAAGGGCTGGACCGACGCGGTCAAGAGCGAGTTCGAGACCACCTACCCGGGCTCCAAGGTCGACTTCCAGATCCAGGAGTGGGACGGCATCGGTCAGAAGGTGACCGCCGCGCTGTCCGAGGGCTCGGTCGACGTCGTCGAGCTCGGCAACACCCAGACCTCCGGCTACGCGGCCTCGGGCGGCCTGCTCGACATCACCAAGGACAAGTCCGCCCTGGGCGGCGACGGTTGGAACGCCAACCAGAACGAGGCCGCCCAGTTGGACGGCAAGCAGTTCGCCGCCCCGTGGTGGGTCTCCAACCGCGTCGTCGCCTACAACAAGGACCTCTGGGCCAAGGCCCAGCTGACCGACGCGCCGAAGACCCTGGACGAGTTCTACGCCGACCTGGACAAGCTGAAGGCCACCGAGGGCGTCGCCGACCCGATCTACCTGCCGGGTCAGGAGTGGTACACCTACTTCGGTCTGCTCACCGGTGAGGGCGGCAAGATCGCCAAGAAGGACGGCGACAAGTGGGTCGGCGGCCTGTCCTCGCCCGAGGCGCAGAAGGCCTTCGAGACCTACAAGAAGCTGCAGGGCTACTCGGCCACCGGTCCGAAGGACAAGGACGAGGCCACCCCGCAGCAGAAGGACGTCTTCGGCAAGGGCAACGTCGGCACCATGATCGCCCTCGGCTGGGAGCTCCCGGCGGAGAAGGACATGGCGAAGGACAAGATCGGCTTCTTCCCGCTCCCGGGCAAGACCGCTGACAAGCCCTCCGGCGTCTTCCTCGGCGGCTCGAACCTGGCGATCGGTGCGCAGAGCAAGAACACCGACATGGCCAAGGACTTCCTGAAGATCGCCCTCAACGACAAGAACGAGGGCGCGGTCGCCGCCGCCGGCAACATCCCGAACAAGGCCGCGCTGAACAGCCAGCTCACCGGCGACTTCGCGAAGGCCGCCCAGTCCGCCTCGGCGGTCGGCGCGGTCACCCCGATCACCCCGAACTGGGCGAGCGTCGAGGACAAGCCGAACCCGATCAAGGAGTTCCTGACCGCGGCCCTCCAGGGTGGCGACTACGCGGCCACCGCGAAGAAGTACGACGACGAGATCGCGAAGCGGCTCAACCAGAAGCAGTAGGCACCGAGCGGCGTCGCTCACCGACCCCCGGCGGGGGGTCGGTGAGCGACGCCTGTCCGTCGTGGTTCGGGTTGTGAGGAAGTGAGAACGATGGCTGTGCATTCGGAGCGGGTGCAGACGCAGTCCCCGGATTCAGGGAAGGCTGCCGTGGCCGGAATTGAGACGAGTGCCGCCGGTGGTGGCGCCAACGGCACCCCCCGCAAGGGCGCCAGACCCGCAGGCGGGCCGAGCCTCGGCGCACGCCTGGCACCGTACCTGCTGCTGCTGCCCGCCACCGTGGCGACCCTCGCCCTGCTCGGCTGGCCGCTGGTGAAGACGGTCCTGCTGTCGTTCCAGAACCTCAACAAGCGCCAGTTCGTCCAGCACCTGACCGAGTGGAACGGCTTCGACAACTACAAGGAGCAGCTGACCGACCCGGACTTCTGGGCGGTCACCGGGCGCACCGTCGTCTTCACCCTGGTCAACGTCGTGCTGATCATGGTCGGCGGCACCCTGATCGGCCTGCTGCTCAACCGCCTCGGCAAGCGGATGCGGCTGCTCCTCTCGGTCGGCCTGCTGATGGCCTGGGCGATGCCCGTGGTCGCCGCGACCACCGTCTACACCTGGCTGTTCGACCAGCAGTGGGGCGTCGTCAACTGGTTCCTGGACAAGCTGGGTTGGCACGCGATGGCCGACTACAACTGGATGAGCGACCAGTACTCGACCTTCTTCGTGGTGATCCTGCTGATCGTCTGGCAGTCGGTCCCCTTCGTGGCGTTCAACATGTACGCCGGACTGACCACCATCCCCAAGGAGCTCTACGAGGCCGCCCGGATGGACGGCGCCGGCGCGTCCAAGATCTTCGGCTCGGTGATCTTCCCGAACCTGAAGCCGTTCTTCCTGGCCACGACGTTCCTGGAGATCATCTGGGTCTTCAAGGCCTTCACCCAGGTGTACGCGATCAACGGCGGCGGCCCCGAGAACCTGACCCGCACCCTGCCCGTGCACGCCTTCCTGGAGGGTTCGTCCGGGCAGCACTACGGCATCGGCTCCGCGATCGCGGTGCTCACCATCCTGATGCTGGGCGCGATGATGGCGTACTACTTCCGCATCATGATCAAGCAGGAGGACGAGCTGTGAGGCGCTCGCTCATCGGACGTACCTGGCCGAACGTGATCGCGGTCGTCCTCTTCGTCTTCTTCATCTTCCCCGTCTACTGGATGATCGCGACTGCCTTCAAGCAGGACAACGACATCATCAGCAAGACGCCGGTCTTCATCCCGTTCAACGGGACCCTCGACCACTTCACCACCGCGATCAACGCGCCCAACTTCTGGACGTACGTCACCAACAGCCTCATCGCCACCGTCGGTGCGGTGCTGATCTCGCTGGTGATCGCGACCCTCGCGGCCTTCGCCATCGCCCGGATGAAGTTCCGCGGCCGCAAGGCCTTCGTCCTGGTCGTCATGGTCGCGCAGATGGCGCCGTGGGAGGTCATGACCATCGCGGTCTACATGATCTCGCGCGACAACGAGATGCTGAACAGCCTCGTGCCGCTGACGTTCTTCTACATGATGATGGTGCTGCCCTTCACCATCTGGACGCTGCGCAGCTTCATCGCCGCGGTGCCGAAGGAGCTGGAGGAGTCGGCCATGGTGGACGGCTGCACCCGCTCCCAGGCCTTCGTGAAGGTGATCTTCCCGCTGCTGGCCCCCGGTCTGATGTCGACCTCGCTGTTCGGCTTCATCACCGCGTGGAACGAGTTCCCGCTCGTCCTGATCCTCAACAAGGAGGAGGGCAAGACCCTCCCGCTGTGGCTGTCGTCCTTCAAGACCGCCTTCGGCAACGACTGGGGCGCCACCATGGCGGCGTCCACGATGTTCGCCATCCCCGTGCTGATCCTGTTCGTCTTCCTGCAGCGCAAGGCGGTCGGCGGACTGACCGACGGCGCCGTGAAGGGCTGAGAAACGTGAGCATCCTCGTCCCCACCGCTCCGGTCAGCGACCAGCTGCACCGTGACGCCCTGACCGTCCTGCAGCCCGGCTTCGTCGGCACCGAGCCGCCGCAGTGGCTGCGCCGCCACCTCGCCGCCGGGCTCGGCTCGGTCGCGCTGTTCGACCGCAACGTGGTCGACCTCGACCAGCTCGCCAAGCTCACCAAGGCGCTGCGCGAGGAGAACCCCGACCTCCTGATCGCCATCGACGAGGAGAGCGGCGACGTCACCCGGCTGGAGGCGGGCTCCGGCTCGTCCTGGCCCGGCAACCTCGCGCTCGGCGCGATCGACGACCCGGCGCTGACCCGGGACGTCGCCCGCGAGCTGGGCCGGGCGCTGGCCGCGGCCGGCGTCAACTACAACTGGGCGCCCACCGCGGACGTCAACTCCAACCCGCGCAACCCGGTCATCGGCGTCCGCTCCTTCGGCGCCGACCCGGAGCTGTGCGCCCGGCACACCGCCGCCTGGGTGGAGGGCCTCCAGTCGGCCGGCGTGGCCGCCTGCTCCAAGCACTTCCCCGGCCACGGCGACACCGCCGTCGACTCGCACCACGGGCTGCCGGTCATCGACGTCGACCTGGACGTGCTGCGCTCGCGCGACCTGATCCCGTTCCAGGCGGCGATCGCGGCGGGCACCAAGGCCGTGATGACCGCCCACATCATGATCCCGGCGCTCGACCCGAAGCTGCCGGCCACCCTCAGCCCGCTCGTGCTGCGCGACCTGCTGCGCGCCGCCCCGGCCGACGGCGGCCTCGGCTACCAGGGCCTGATCGTCAGCGACGCGATCGAGATGGGCGCCATCGCCGACACCTTCGGAATGGGCGACGGCACCGTGCTGGCCCTGGCGGCCGGCGCGGACGCGATCTGCGTCGGCGGCGGGCTGGCCGACGAGGACACCGTGCTGATGCTGCGCGACGCCATCGTGGCGGGCGTGCGGGCCGGCGTGCTCTCCGAGGAGCGGCTGGCGGACGCCGCCGACCGGGTCCGCTCGCTCGGCAGCTGGGGCCGGATCTCGGCCCAGGGCGAGCGGCCGGAGCCGGACCTCGCGGTCGGCCTGCGGGCCGCCCGCCGGGCGCTGAAGGTGGTCCGGGCGCCGGGCCACGAGCCGCAGCCGGTGTCCGAGCGCCCGTTCGTGGCCTCGTTCTCGGACGAGCCGAACATCGCTGTCGGCGACGTCACCCCGTGGGGCGTGGCCGGCATGCTGGCCGACCGCTTCCCCGGCACCCGCACCCGCGCGGTCTCGGCGGCGCAGGCCGCCCCCGAGCTGCTGGACGCCCTGGTCGCCGAGCTGGTGGCCGGCGCCGAGGGCCGCCGCCTGGTACTGGTGGTCCGGGACGCGCACCGGCACGCCTGGATGTCCGCCGCGCTGGGCCGCCTGGTGGCGGCCCGGCCGGACGCCGCGGTGGTCGAGATGGGGCTGCCGCAGTCCGAGCCGGTCGGCGCGCTCTACATCGCCACCCACGGCGCCGCCCGGGTCTGCGGGCTGGCGGCCGTGGAGGTGCTCACCGGGCAGCCGGGAGCCATCGGCTGAGACCGAGGGGGGCGTCACCGGGAGTGTCCGGGAGGCGTCGGCCGACGGGCCCGTCATGCGCATGCCGCATGGCGGGCCCGTTTCGTTTCCCCGCCGTTCGACCTGCGGATTCGCCAGGTGACCGCGTTCCCTCAAGTAGGCCTTAAATCCACCTTAAGTCCCACTTAGGGTGACGGTACGGCGACTGATCGCCACGGGGTACAACAGCTCTGCAACGGCCGTGGCGACGAGGCCATTTGGCCGTTGACACCACCTATGGTCTAGGCCAGAGTCCAGTCATCCGGTTCGAAATTCAACCTCACCGGATGTGGTATCGGCCCTCCCCGAAGCTCTTCGCCCCTGCCCGGACCCTCCGTTGCGGGCGCCATCACGCTGCCGGCGGGCAACACGGCTCTAGCACCCTCGGAGGATGGCGTGAAGAAGCGTCAGCTCATGTCGACGTTCGGAATCACTGCCCTGGCGATCGGGCTGACGGCCTGTTCATCGGCCGGCACGGCGTCGAAGGACGGCAAGAGCCCCGGCGCCGACCCGAAGGCCGCGAGCGGCACCGTCACCGTCTGGCTGATGGACGACGCCCAGAAGAACTGGCCCGACCTGGTGCAGCAGGTCAACGACCAGTTCGCGGCGAAGTACCCGAACGTCACCCTCAAGCTCGCCTACCAGGGCTGGGCCGACAAGGTGACCAAGCTCGACAAGGCGATCGCCGACGGCTCCGCGCCCGACGTGGTCGAGCTCGGCAACACCGAGACCATGAAGTACGTGCTCTCCGGCGCGCTGGCCCCGGTCGACCGGACCACCTTCGACAACTCCGACAGCTGGATCAAGGCGCTCGCCAACACCTGTACGTACCAGGACAAGCTCTTGTGCGTGCCCTACTACGCCGGCGCCCGGGTCGCCATCTACAACGCCGCCACCTTCCAGCAGGCCACCGGCAGCTCCGAATTCCCCAAGACCGAGGCCGACCTGACGGCGGTCCTGGACAAGGTCGCCGACAAGAACAAGGCCGACAAGAGCTACTCCTCGCTCTACCTGCCCGGCCCGTACTGGTACGCCGCGATGAGCTACGTGGCCGCGTACGGCGGCAGCATCGCCAAGTTCGACAGCTCCGGCAACTGGCACGGCACCCTGCACGACGCCAAGTCCCAGCAGGGCATCAGCCACTTCGTCGACCTGGTCCGCAAGTACACCAAGGGCGACCTGACGGTGAACGAGCAGAACCAGTTCGAGTCGATGGCCCGCGGGCGCGCCGCGTCCTTCTACGGCAACGGCTACGAGGCGGCCAGCGTCGTCGCGCCGGGCACCGGCGACCCGAGCCTCAAGGACACCGTCAAGATGGCCACCATGCCCGGCCCGGACGGCAAGCCGCTGCCCACCTTCATCGGCGGCTCCGACCTCGCGGTCACCGCCAAGTCCGCGCAGGTCGAGCTGGCCACCGACTGGGTGCGGATGTTCACCAGCACCAAGTCCCAGCAGACGCTGGCCGACAAGGACATCCTGCCGAACAACCTCACCCAGCTGAACCCGCTGAAGAACAAGCCGACCACCGCCGCGGCGGCCAACGCGGTGCCGGACGCCTGGTTCACCCCGCTGGCCCCCGGCTGGGGCGCGATCGAGAAGCAGAAGATCCTGCCCGACATGCTGACCGGCATCCTCAAGGGCAAGTCGGTGGACCAGGCCACCAAGGACGCCGACGCCGCGATCGACCAGCTGATCAACAAGGCGTCCTGACCCGGCGCCGCCAGCCGCACAGGCCGAGGGCCCGTCCCGTCCGGGGCGGGCCTTCGGGTGTGCCCGGCGGGGGCGGCCCCCGTAGGATTGCGGCAGGAAACCACCGCAGCGAGTGTGCGGACTCGCCGCCGTAGAGGTCCCCGTCGGGCAACCTGCCCGGAGGGGTCGAACCATCTCATCGGAGGCACATCCTGATGTCCGACCCGCAGACTGTTTCCGTTCCTGGCCGGATCATGGCGGCGGAGATGGCCGAGCAGCCGGCCGTCCTCCAGCGCATCCTCGACGAGGGTGCCCCGAAGATCCGCCAGATCGCGGCCGAGATCGCCGCCCGCAACCCTCGCTTCGTCCTGCTGACCGCGCGCGGCACGTCCGACAACGCGGCGCTGTACGCCAAGTACCTGATCGAGATCCTGCTCGGCAAGCCGGCCGGCCTGACCTCGATGTCCACCACCACCGCGTACGGTGCCAAGCCGGACCTCACCGACGTCCTGGTCGTCACCGTCAGCCAGTCCGGCGGCTCGCCCGACCTGGTGGCCTCCACCAAGGCCGCCCGCGAGGCCGGCGCCATCACCCTCGCCGTCACCAACAACGCGTCCTCGCCGCTGGCCGAGGTCTCCGAGTTCCACATCGACGTGCTGGCCGGCCCGGAGAAGGCGCTGCCGGCCACCAAGACCTACACCGCCGAACTGCTGGCGCTCTACCTGCTGGTCGAGGGCCTGCGCGGCGGCGACGGTGCGGCGGCCAAGGAACTGCCCGGCCTGGCCGCCGGCGTCCTGGCCCGCCACGCCGAGGTGAAGGCGCTGGCCGAGCGGTACCGCTTCGCCCAGCGCCTGGTCATCACCTCGCGCGGCTACGGCTACCCGACCGCCCGCGAGGCGGCGCTGAAGCTGATGGAGACCACCTACATCCCGGCCTCCCCGTTCTCCGGCGCCGATCTGCTGCACGGCCCGCTGGCCATGGTGGACAACGTCTCGCCGGTCATCGCGATCGTTCCGGACGGCAAGGGCGGCGAGGCCCTGCAGCCGGTGCTGGACCGCCTGCGCGGCCGCGGCGCGGACCTGGTCGTGGTCGGCCAGCAGGCGCAGGTGGACGCCGCCTCGGCCGGCTTCGCCCTGCCGGCCGGCGTGCCGGAGGAGGTCCAGCCGATCCTGGAGATCCTCCCGCTGCAGCTGCTGGCCTACGAGGTCACCATCGCCCGCGGCCAGGACCCGGACGCCCCGCGCGCCCTGGCCAAGGTCACCGAGACGCACTGAGGCACGGCGCCACGCGATCGGGCCCCCGTCCACAGGCTGTGGACGGGGGCCCGACTCGTTGAGCGGCGGAACATGGCTTCGGCGGGGGAGCGCCCGGAACGCGTCGCACCCCCGGAACGCGTCGCGCCTGGCGCTCGGCGTACCCGGAAAGCACTACGGGCCACGGCGCCGACACGGGACCCTCAACCCATGCGGCACCGCAGCCCGGAGCTGTCGTCGGTCGCCGGAGTCGATCGAGAACTGTGCGGGGTCCTCGTTCGGCGGCGTCCGACCGAGGAAAGGCCTCGCGCGGTCAGGGCAGTTGCGCGGTGGGCCTCTCCTTGGTGCCCTTTCATTGTGGACTAGACCAATCTGGGTTGTCCAGGCCGCTCCGGAAATTGGTCTGGACAACTTCGGGAAGCGGGCTCCGCCGCAGGCCCGGCGCATGATCCGTTCCCCGGTCCGCCGCGCCGCGCCCCGACCGGCGGCGCTACTCTCGCCATGTGCCCTCGCTGAACGAACTCGTCCGCCGCCACACCACCCTGACCGGGGCCGATGTGGAATGGCTCCACATGCTGGTCTCGGAGTGGCAGCTTCTCTCCGACCTCTCCTTCGCCGACCTGGTCCTGTGGATCCCCACCTGGGACGGCATCCGCTACGTCTCGGTGGCGCAGATGCGGCCCAACACCGGCCCCACCTCCTACCAGGACGACATGGTCGGCCACCTCGTCCCGCGCGGGCGCCGCCCGCTGCTGGACGCCGCCTTCGACGAGGGCCGGATCGTGCGCGAGGGCGACCCGGAGTGGCGCGAGGAGGTGCCGGTCCGGGTCGAGTCCATCCCGGTCCGGCGCGAGGGCAAGGTGCTCGGGGTGATCGCCCGCAACACCAACCTGCTGACCGTCCGCACCCCCAGCCGGCTGGAGCTCACCTACCTGCAGAGCGCCTCCGACCTGGCCCAGATGATCGCCGCCGGCAGCTTCCCCTTCCACGGCGTCGAACAGATCGACATGGACGCCGCCCCCCGGGTCGGCGACGGCCTGATCCGGCTCGACGCGGACGGCATCGTCACCTACGCCAGCCCCAACGCCCTGTCCGCCTACCACCGGCTCGGCCTCACCACCGACCTGGTCGGCAGCCACCTGGGCCGGGCCACCGCCGAACTGGTCCCGCCCTCCCGGGCGGCCGTGCACGAGGCGCTGGTGAAGCTGGCGAGCGGCTGGGCGCCGCGGCAGACCGAGGTCGAGGTGCAGGGCGGGGTGGTGACCCTGCGGGCCATCCCGCTCAAGCCCAAGGGCACGCTGACCGGTTCGCTGGTGCTCTGCCGGGACGTCACCGAACTGCGCCGCCGCGACCGCGAGCTGATGACCAAGGACGCCACCATCCGGGAGATCCACCACCGGGTGAAGAACAACCTGCAGACCGTCGCCGCCCTGCTGCGGCTGCAGTCCCGCCGGATGGAGTCGGAGGCCGGCCGGGCCGCGCTGGACGAGGCGGTGCGCCGGGTCGGCTCGATCGCGATCGTGCACGAGACGCTGTCCCAGGCGCTGGACGAGCAGGTGGCCTTCGACGAGATCGCCGACCGGGTGCTGGCGATGGTGATGGAGCTGTCCCAGGACGGCCGGGTGGCGACCCGCCGCAGCGGCAGCTTCGGCATCCTGTCCGCCGAGGTGGCCACCCCGCTGTCGATGGTGCTGAACGAACTGCTGCAGAACGCGCTGGAGCACGCCTTCGGCCCGTCCGCCTCAGGGAACCTGGAGGTCAGCGCGCTGCGCGGGCGGGCCCCGGCGACCGGGGCGGGCTGGTCGGACAGCTGGAACGGCGGCGCCCGGCCGGAGGAGTTCCTGCTGATCACGGTGCAGGACGACGGCCGCGGCATGCCCGAGGGGTTCGACCCGCAGACGGCGGGCAACCTCGGCCTGCAGATCGTCCGCACGCTGGCCACCGGCGAGTTGGGTGGCACCTTCGACATGGTGGCCGGTCCGGACGGCGGCACCAAGGTGATCCTGGAGATCCCGGTCCGCTGATCCGCCGACTGGCCTGCGGTGCGGTGCGGTCCACGGTCCGGTCCGCACCGCGGTCCGCGGAAAGGTGCATCGAGGCGCGCGGTGGGGGCGTGCACTCGGCGAAAGCGCCGGGTGTCCACCCCACGAGCCCGGCGCGGGTCGGCCCGCGCGGGGGCGTGCCAGGGTGCGGGCGCGCCGGGGCGCGCACACAAACCGGGGCGCGAAAACAGAAACGAGGCCCTGTCGACCGGGGGGGGTGGGTCGACAGGGCCTCTCAACCCGTTCCGGCCGTCGGGGGGAGTCGGCCGGAACGGGGGCTCTGGGTGGTGCGACACCTCGCCCGTGCGTTGCACACGGTGAGCGCCACAGCTCCACGATATTGCTCTAAGTGAACAGTATCAAGTGGCTGGACGGTCCGGTGTCGCGGGACCTCGCCAGGCAAGGCCCTTTGTGCGGAAGGCTTCACCAGGAGGTGCAGGGAAGCCTTTGATCATGTGTTGATCGGTGTTTCGGTTACTGCTGGTGTTACGGCGTGTGATCAGGCGGTGCGGGCGCGGTTGCGGGCGGCACGGCGCTTCATCGCGCGACGCTCGTCCTCGCTCATACCGCCCCAGACGCCGGCATCCTGGCCGGTCTCAAGAGCCCACTGCAGGCACTGCTCCATGACCGGACAGCGGCGGCACACGGCCTTGGCTTCCTCGATCTGCAGCAGAGCAGGACCGGTGTTCCCGATCGGGAAGAACAGCTCCGGGTCCTCTTCGCGGCAGACAGCGCGGTGGCGCCAGTCCATGGTCGTCCAACTCCTCCTGCCGGCGGGGGGCACCCGGTCGGCATAATCGATGGCTTGTGAATGTGGCTTGTGAATGTGAACGCTTTCACGAATCCCGCAACAGCAAAAGAGACCAAAGGCCCGCCGGGGCCCGGGTGGTCTGTGCTAGGGAGGGATTCGGCGATTCGAGGGACGTTCCGCGGTCGACACCCGCCAGGTTCTGAGGTTGCCGTCGCTGCGATGCGTCCCGATCGCCATGTAGAGGTTCGCAAACCTCGGGCCCGGATACAACCCCCTTCAGGGAGGAATTTTTGATTCTTCGGTGTCGCCTAGCTCACAGCCAGTACTTCTATGGAGTGAAGGGGGCTTGTGCGTTCGAGAAGAAGGGCGAAACCCCCTTCCGGTCACACAATCACACGCAGTGCCCGCCGTACGCCTGTGAAACTGACGCGACTCCTGTCTCCAAGGTGGTCCCCGTCAACCTGGAACGGGGCCGGTTCCTCTGAAACCAAGGTGAAGTGTCTGACGTCGTGATAGGAGACGACGTGCTTGCCGGACGGGCCGGCCGGCGGGGCGCCTTCGCTCGAAGAGGCGTACGACCGCAGGATCTGACGGATCGTTCGAACGGTGCCGAACGCCGTCATCCGGGTGATCCCGAAGACGTCGAGATCAGTGTCGAAGGAGGCGAGCGGTGAGGGGTACACCGGGCGGTTGCCGAGGAACGTCCACGGCGAGGTGTTGCTGACTATGGCCAGGGCCAGGCCCGGCACGCCTTCTCGGCCCGGTAGTTCCAGGGCCACGGGCCCGGAACGACGCTGCTCACGCTGGGTGACGTAGTGCCGCAGCGCCTGCCCCACATAGAGCGCGTGGGTGGACTTGCGCCCCAACCGGCGCTGCTCCTCGACCCGGCCGACCACCCCGGCGTCGAAGCCCAGGCCGGCGGTGAAGGTGAACCAGCGGTCCGGCAGCCCGTCGGTCATCGCCTTGCCCAGGCCGACCGGCCGCTCGCTCCCGTGCTCCAGCGCGTACAGCAGGGCGCCGGTGGCCTCCACCGGGTCGTTGGGCAGACCCAGCGCGCGGGCGAACACATTGGTCGAACCGCCCGGCACCACGGCCAGTCGCGGGACCTTCTCGCCCGGGCCGTGCGTGAGCAGCCCGTTCACCACCTCGTTCACGGTGCCGTCGCCGCCGAGCGCCACCACCAGGTCGACCGTGCCGTCCTCCGAGGCCTCGCGGGCCAGGTCGCGGGCGTGGCCCCGGTACTGCGTCTCGGCCACCTCCAGCTTGAGGTCGCTGCGCAGCGCGTGGATCAGTACGTCCCTGGTGCGGCCACTGGTGGTGGTGGCCTTGTGGTTCACGACCAGGAGAGCGCGCATGGGGAAAGCCTACGGGTCGGTACGGACCAACCGGCGGCTACCCTGCTGGAGTGACCGCAGAATCCTCCGCACCCGTACCCACGGCGGGCCCGGCCCGCCCCTTGGCGCTGACCGTGGGCGCCGCCATCACCGCCCTGGAGGGCGCCGCGCTGGCCGTCGTCGGCGTCTGGGACATGGTGTCCGCGCTGTCCGGCCAGTCCAAGCAGCTCGCCCTGAACGAGTTCGGCGGCCTGGTCATCGTGCTGCTCGGCGTGCTGCCGGTGCTGGCCGCCCGCGCGCTGCTCAAGGAGCGCCGCTGGGGCCGCAGCCCGGCCGTGCTCACCAACTCGATCTGCCTGCCGATCGGGTACTACATGCTGGAGAGCGGCGGCGCGATGATCGGTGTCGGTGTGCTGGTCGGCCTGCTCGGGCTGGTCGGCATCGGCGCGCTGCTGAACCCGAAGTCGACGGCGGCCCTGTACGCGTCGCACGAGGGCTGAGCGCACAGGGCCGCCGGGGGTCGGCCGCCGGTTGAGCGGCCGTCAGTCCTACTCCTCCACCAGGAGCTTCTCCCGCAGCTGGGCCAAGGTCCGGGCCAGCAGGCGGGACACGTGCATCTGGGAGATCCCCACCTCGGCGGCGATCTGCGACTGTGTCATGTTCCGGAAGAACCGCAGCACCAGGATCTTCTGCTCCCGGGGCGGCAGTTGGGCCAGCAGCGGCTTGAGCGACTCGCGGTACTCGACGCCCTCCAGCGCCTCGTCGGTGGCGCCGAGGGTGTCCGCCACGGCCGGCGACTCGTCGTCGCTGTCCGGGACGTCCAGGGACAGCGTGGAGTACGCGTTGGCGGACTCCAGGCCCTCCAGGACGTCCTCCTCGGAGATCCCCAGGTGCTCGGCGAGCTCGTGCACCGTGGGGGAGCGCCCGTGCCGCTGGGAGAGCTCGCTGGTCGCCGTGGTGAGCGACAGCCGCAGCTCCTGGAGGCGGCGCGGCACCCGGACCGCCCAGCCCTTGTCGCGGAAGTGCCGTTTGATCTCGCCGACGATGGTCGGCGTGGCGTAGGTGGAGAACTCGACCCCGCGCTCGTGGTCGAAGCGGTCCACCGACTTGATCAGGCCGATGGTGGCGACCTGGGTCAGGTCGTCCAGCGGCTCGCCCCGGTTGCGGAACCGCCGGGCCAGGTGCTCGACCAGCGGGATGTGCATCCGCACCAGCTGGTTGCGCAGCTCGACGCGCTCCGGGGAGCCGTCGGGCAGCGCGGACAGCCGGACGAACAGCGCGCGGGCCGCCTCCCGGTCCGGTGCGCCCGAGCGGTGCGGGGCCGGGGCTGGCGCCTGGACGGGCACCGCGGTGCGCAGGTCCGCGGCCTCGTCCGCCGGATCGGACGGGGGCGGGGATGCGGGCGACGGTTCAGACGTCGGCTCGGTCGGGTGGCTCATCCGGTGGGCGTCCTTCGGGTGCGCATCGTCGTTGGCGGCGAGGCCAGGAACGCTCGCCTGGGTCGGTACGGCAGGTCCCGCCGTCGCGAGGCCGGTACGGTCCAGATCACTCACGGCCATTCCCCCGTTCCGTTCCGGGAGCACCGGGGCCCTCGGGCCCCGGCATCGTCTCGTTGGTCGTACCGCGTGGGGGGCGGTACCGGGCGCCGCCCGCCCGGCCCCTGATCGGGGACCGGGCGGACGGCCCTTGTGCGGTGCTGGTCGACGCCCCGGCTAGTGGGCGACGGGGCCGCCGCGCTTCTTGTGCAGGCTGATCGACACGGTCTTGTCCTCGCCGACCGAGGAGTCGACCTCGCCGGCCAGGGCGGAGAGCACCGTCCAGGCGAAGGTGTCCCGTTCGGGCGCCTTCCCGTCGGTGGTGGGGGCGGTGACGGTCACCTTCAGCGAGTCGCCGACCAGCCGGAACTCGCAGGTCAGGACGGAGCCTGGCACCGCCTGCTGGAGCAGGATGGCGCAGGCCTCGTCGACCGCGATCCGCAGGTCCTCGATCTCGTCGAGGGTGAAGTCGAGCCGTGCCGCCAGGCCGGCCGTCGCTGTTCGCAGGACCGAGAGGTAGGCACCCGCCGCGGGCAGCCGGACCTCCACGAAGTCCTGCACTCCGGGCTCGCCGTCGATCTGGGACACCCTCACCTCCTGGGTGACGCGCTGTGCTTCCGGGCCGGTGGCCGCGGCACTGTCTGTTGCTTGGCTCAACTGCTTCGCCCCAACTGTCCAGAGGGGTGGTGCGGTACGTACCGGTCATACCCTTCGCGGGACGACCGGACGCCGCGTATCCGCCTGAGACCTTACCGCCTTCCGCACGCCGGCCGGGGCTCGGGAGTCACTCATGGTAAGCCATCGCGACGCAGGGTGGCAGGGGTTCGGACGGTCCGTTCAGTGACCGCCGCCGGCGGCGGCGAGCGCCTCGCCGGTGAGCCGGTAGACGGTCCAGCCGTCCATCGGTACCGCGCCGAGGGACTTGTAGAAGTCGATCGAGGGCGTGTTCCAGTCGAGCACCGACCACTCCACCCGCGCGTAGCCGCGCTCGACGGCGATCCGCGCCAGTTCCAGCAGCAGCGCCTTGCCGTGGCCGCCGCCGCGGGACTGCGGGCGGACGTACAGGTCCTCCAGGTAGATCCCGTGGGTGCCGCGCCAGGTCGAGAAGTTGAGGAACCAGACCGCGAAGCCGACCGGCTCGCCGGTGGCGTCGTCCTCGGCGATCAGGCCGAACAGCGCCGGGTTGGCTCCGAACAGGGCGTCGCGCAGCTGCTCCTCGGTGGCCACGGCCTCCTGCGGGGCCTTCTCGTACTCCGCGAGCTCGCGGATCAGGGCGAGGATGACGGGAACGTCGGTCACGACGGCGGTGCGGATCATGCCGCGAGCCTACTGCGCGCCCCCGCCCGCGGCCCAGGCCCTGATCGGGGCCCGGGCCGGGGGCGGGCGGGTCAGCGGGCCGGGACGGTGCGCAGGTAGTCGGCCAGCGCGGTGATCGCGGCCGGGTTGCGCGGGCTCTCCACCAGGTCGACGTAGTCCAGGACGAAGATCCGGTCGTTCCTGACCGCCGAGACGCCGGCCAGCGGCGGGAAGGACTTCAGGAAGGCGCGCTTGGCGTCGGCGCCGGTCTCGCCGTAGTTGTTGATCAGGATCACCTCGGGGTCGCGCTGCACCACGCTCTCCCAGCCGACGGTGACCCAGGTGTCCGCGAGGTCGCCCATCACGTTGGCCCCGCCGGCCTTGGCGATGATCTCGTCGGCCGCGGCGAACTTCCCGGCGGTGTACGGCTTGTCCTGCCCGCTGTCGTACAGGAACACGGACGGCCGGCGCTCGGGCTGCGGGGCGGCGGCGACCTGCGCCTTGAAACCGGCGACCAGCTTGTCCGCCCGGTCGCGGACGTCGAAGATCTCGCCGAGGTTGGCCAGGTCGGTGTAGAGCGCGTCCAGCGGGGACATCACACCGCGCTCGGTGCCCTTGCCGCTGCGGCAGGACTCGCTGAGCACGTACGAGGGGATGCCGAGGTCCCCCAGCGCCTTCGGGGTGAAGCCGCGGCCCTCGTCGAAGCCGTAGTGCCAGCCGGCGAAGACCAGGTCGGCCTTGGCGCCCAGCACGATCTCCTTGGTGATCTCCTTCTTGGAGAGCCACGCGGTCTGCTGGTAGCCGTCCTTCCAGGCGACCTGGTCGACCCGGCCCTTGTCGTCGGGCATCACGTAGCCGGCCATCCGGTCGGCCAGGCCGAGGGCGAGCATCAGCTCGGTGATGCCGACGTCGTTGGTCACCGTCCGGGCGGGCTTCTGCGGGAAGGTGAGCTTGGTGCCGCAGTTCTCCACGGTCACCGGGTAGTGGGCGGAGGCGGCGGTGGCGTCGCCGCTCGGGGCGATCTCGGCGCCGCAGGCGGTGAGCCCGAGGGTGAGCAGGGCGGTGATGGCAACGGCCTTGGTGCGCACGGGGGTTCCTTCGGGGGGGCGGGTCAGATCCGGTCGAAGAGCAGTTGGACGGAGCCGGTCACCGGGTGCCGGACGGGGGTGGCCCGGACGCCGAACACCTCGGCCAGCAGGGCGGGTCGGAGCACCTCGGCGGGCGGCCCCGAGGCGACGATCCGGCCGGCCCGCAGCACGTACAGCAGGTCGCAGTGGCCGGCCGCCAGGTTGAGGTCGTGCAGCGCGGTGAGCACCGTCGGGCCGGCCTCCCGGACCAGCGCCAGCACGTCCAACTGGTGGGCGATGTCCAGGTGGTTGGTGGGCTCGTCCAGCACCAGCAGCCGGGGCTCCTGGACCAGCGCGCGGGCGATCAGCACCCGCTGCTTCTCGCCGCCGGACAGGCTCAGGAAGCCCCGCCCGGCCAACTGCTCGGCGCCGACCTTGCGCAGCGCCTCGGTGCAGCGGGCGTGGTCGTCCGCGCCCGGGCCGCCCAGGCCGCGCCGGTGCGGCAGCCGGCCCATGGCGACCACCTCGGCCACCGTGAAGTCGAACTCGGCGGAGTGCTCCTGGGGGAGTGCGGCCACCCGCCGGGCGGCCTCGCGCGCGGTCAGCGCGTGCAGGTCCGTGCCGTCCAGCAGGACGGCCCCGGCGGCCGGCCGCAGCGCCCGGTAGACGCAGCGCAGCAGCGTCGACTTGCCGCTGCCGTTCGGTCCGATCAGTCCGACCACCTGCCCGGCGGCGGCGTCCAGGGCGACGTCGTGGACCAGCCGGGCACCGGCCAGCTCGACCGAGACGGAGTCCAGGGCGAGATCCATCAGCGGCCTCCGAAGGAATAGCCGCGACGGCGCATCAGCAGCAGGAAACAGGGCACCCCGAGCACTGCGGTGACCACCCCGACCGGCAGTTCGGCGGGCGCCAGCAGGGTGCGCGAGACGATGTCCACCCAGACCAGCAGCAGCGCCCCGGCGAGCGGCGCGACCAGCAGCACCCGGCGGTGCCCGGCGCCGACCAGCATCCGGGCCAGGTGCGGCACCATCAGCCCGACGAAGCCGATCGCCCCGCTGACGGCCACCACCGTGCCGGTGACGGCGGCGGTCACCACGAACAGCTCGCGGCGCAGCCGGTCCGGGTCCACGCCCAGCGAGGCGGCCGTCTCGTCGCCCATGGCGAGCGCGTCCAGCCGGCCGGCGGCGCAGGCCAGGTACGCCAGGCCGGCCAGCACGGTGGCGGCGGCGATCGGCACCGAGCCCCAGGTGGCGCCGCCGAGGCTGCCGAGCAGCCACATCATGGCGTCCCGGGCGGCCTCGCCGCGGGCGGCCGCGAAGACCATCAGCGCGGTGACGGCGGAGAAGCCGTAGGAGAGCGCGGTGCCGGTGAGCACCAGCCGCAGCGGGGTGAGCCCGTAGGCCGTCCGCGCCGCGAGGTAGACCAGCACCATGGCGACCAGCGCGGAGCCGAACGCGGAGGCCGAGATCGCCCACACCCCGAGCGAGGCGAAGGCGCCGAGCAGCAGCACCGCGTTGGCGCCGACGGCCGCGCCGGAGGAGATGCCGAGTACGAACGGGTCGGCCAGCGCGTTGCGCACCAGGGCCTGGACGGCGACCCCGGTGGCGGCCAGCCCGGCGCCGACCACGGCGGCCAGCACGGCGCGCGGCAGCCGGATCTCCCAGACGATCGCGTAGGCGGCGGCCTCCTCCGCCTCCAGCCGTCCGCCCGTCAGCCCGGCGGCCAGCAGCCGCAGGACGCGGGGCAGGCCGATCCCGGAGGCGCCCAGCGCCACGCCGCAGAGCAGCGAGAGCAGCAGGGCGGCGGCCAGGCCGACGGCGAGCGGGAGGGCGGGTATTCGGCGGGCGGGCGGGCTCGTTGCGCCACTGCCCGCGGCTGCGGTGCTGCTCACGGTGCGCCTTGCCTCGGGCCGCGGGTGCGCGGGGGCGGCACCGGTCGGGCGCGGGCCCGGGCGCCATCCCCTCGCAGTCCACGGCGAGTTGTCGGGAGTTCAGCGGCCGGGGGCGATCGGGCTGGCACGGCCCCGAAGGCCGTGCTCACCGTTGCGGGTCAGCGCCGGATTCACACCGGACTTCCCCCTCGGACGCCCTGGCAGCATAACAGCCACTCAGGCTAGGCAACCCTTACCTGACTCGGATGGGGCGTGAACGCATGACCGCCCCCGTCCGGGCTCGCGGACGGGGGCGGTCGGGTGGCGACGCGTCAGGCTCAGGCCTGCTTGGTCTCCCAGAAGATCTTGTCGACCTCGGCGATCAGGTCCAGCAGGGCCTGGCCGGTGGCGGGGTCGGTGGACGCCTTGGCGGCCGAGGCGGCCTTCAGGGTGTCGTTGATCAGCTGGTGCAGCTGCGGGTACTTCTCGAAGTGCGGGGCCTTGAAGTAGTCGCTCCACAGCACCGAGATGTGGTGCTTGACGGCCTCGGCACGCTGCTCCTTGATGATCAGGGCGCGGGTGCGGAAAGCCGGGTCCTCGTTGGCCTGGTACTTCTCCTGGGTGCCCTTGACCGACTCGGCCTCGATCCGGGCCTGCGCCGGGTCGTACACGCCGCAGGGCAGGTCACAGTGGGCGTGGGCGGTGGCGCGCGGTGCAAACAGACGAGAGAACATGGGAGTCCTTCCTTAGATCGTCTTCCCGCGCCCGAGATTACCCTTCCGCCCCCGGGGTTTCGCGATCGGGCGGTGGGCCTAGGGCAAAAGGCGGACCCGGAACCGGGGTAATCCGGACATCGAACGGATCGAACGGGGTGACGGTCCGTACGGCAGACTGGGACCGGGCGGTCCGGGAGGAGGAGTCGTGGCGCGGAGCACGGAACCGGCGGGCACGGAACCGGCGGGCACGGAACCCCGGGGGCGGGGCGGCGGCGCGGTGCCGTTCGGGCTGGTCGACGTGGCGGGCCCGTCGATGGTCCCGACCCTGCGCGAGGGCGACCAGTTGCTGGTGCGCTACGGCGCGCCGATCCGGCCCGGCGCGGTGGTGCTCTTCCGGCACCCCTTCCAGCAGGACCTGCTGGTGGTGAAGCGGGCCGCCGAGCGGCGTCCGAGGGGCTGGTGGCTGCTGTCCGACAACCGGCCGGTGGACAGCGACAGCCGAAGCTACGGCCCGGTCCCGGACGAACTGGTGCTCGGCCGGGTGCTGCTGAGGCTGCGCCCGCGCCCGGCCTGGCTGGCGCCGGGGCGGCGGCTGGAGCGGCTGCTGCTGAGCACCCGGCTGGCCCGGGTGCCGGGCCTGGCCCGCCGCCTGGGCGTCTGGGCGGAGCAGCTCTGACCCCCTGGGCCCTGCCGGGGACCTAGCCGGCGGCGCCGAGTGCCGCGGCCTCGGCCTCCTGGCGCTTGCGGGCCCGGTACGCGGCGACGTTGGCGCGGGTCGCGCAGCGGTCCGAGCAGTAGCGGCGGGAGCGGTTGGTCGAGGTGTCCAGGTAGGCGTTGCGGCAGGGCGCGGCCTGGCAGATGCCGAGCCGGTCGGCGCCCAGCTCGGTCAGGTGGACGGCCAGGCCCATGCAGGCGACCGCGCTGAAGTGCGCGGTGGCGGTCGGCGAGTTGTCGGCCAGGTGCAGGTGCCAGCGCGGCCGGCCGGCGTCGTCCAGGTAGTCGTGCCCGGAGACCAGCGGGCTGACCGGGTACTCCATCAGCAGGCTGTTCAGCAGGTCGACGCCCCGGATCTCGTCGCCCTCGGCGGCGGCCTCGAAGACCCCGCGCAGCCTGGTCCGCACCGCCCGCAGCCGGGGCAGGTCGGACTCGTCGGCCTGTGCGGCGGCCCGCGAGGAGTCGGAGAACAGGCCGCGCACCGCGTCCACGGACGTCAGCGTGTCGGTGCCGCGTTCGGGCTCCTCGGTGTTCACCAGCCGAACGGCGAGATCGGCGTACGAGGCGAGCTCCACGGAGGTCCTTCCAAAAGGTCGGTAACGGGCTGATTGCGTCCAGCCTATTACCTGGGTGGGGAAAACGTCGGGGGGGGGGGGGGGGGGCCCCGCCCCCGCCCCGGCGGGCGGGTGCGGAAAACCCCCGGCCGGTGCGGGGCGGGGGGCGGCGGGGGGGGGGGGGGGGGGACGACCCCGGGGGGGGCG
>NZ_JBHWIR010000136.1:0-7968 GCF_042731835.1 Kitasatospora sp. NPDC059817
GGACCGGGCGGGCCGACGAGGTTGTACGGCGGAGCGTCAGCCGACGTGGACGCGCGGGCGGCGGCTGCGGTCGGGTTCGGCCTCGCGCAGCACCTCGCGGGTGACCGGGGCCACCTCGCCCTGGCCGAACAGGAAGAACCGCAGGAACTGGGCGAAGGGGTTGCCCTCGGTCCACTCGAAGTAGAGGTGCGGCTGCTGCCCGGTGCGGTCCCGGATGGTGAGGGCCAGCGCGGCGATCGCGTTCGGGATGCTGGAGCTCTCCAGCGTCAGCACCCGGTAGCGGCCGTGCAGCACCTCGCCGCGCACGGTCAGCTCGGTCTCGAAGTCGGAGGCGTCCCGGACGGTCACCTCGACGAAGACCAGGTCGTCCTCACCGGGGATGTCGTTGTCGGCGCGGATCTGGCGGATCTTGTCGCGGTACTCGGCGACGTCGCGGTGGGTCGGCTCGTTGGCGATCAGCCGCAGCGGGCGGTGCGCGTAGTCCCTGACGAAACGCTCCGCCACGTCGTCCAGCACCACATCGGTGACGCGCAGCTCGAAGGCGCGGCGCAGCCGGGAGAGCAGCGAGACCAGGATGATGCCGGCGATGAAGCAGGCACCGATCTTCAGACCGTCCGGCCGCTCCAGGCAGTTCAGCACGGTGGTGTACAGGAAGATCGCCGCGATGATCGCGAAGGCGGTGGTCCAGCCCCGCTGCTTCGCCTTGTACGCGGCGATGGTGACGGCGATGGCCGCCGAACTGATCAGCACCAGCACACCGGTCGCGTACGCGCCGCCCTGGGCGTCCACGTTGGCGTCGAACAGCCAGGTGACCAGGAAGCCGATCAGGGTCAGCACGATCACCATCGGCCGCACCGCGCGGGCCCAGTGCGGGGCCATGCCGTAGCGGGGCAGGTAGCGCGGCAGCAGGTTGAGCATGCCCGCCATGGCGGAGGCGCCGGCGAACCAGAGGATGGCGATCGTGGACAGGTCGTAGACGCTGCCGAAGGTGCCGCCCAGGTACTCGTGGGCCAGGTAGGCGAGGGCGCGGCCGTTCGCGTCGCCGCCGGGCTTGAACTGGTCGGCCGGGATCAGCAGGGTGGTGATGAAGCTGGTGGTGATCAGGAAGCAGCTCATGATCACGGCGGCCGTGGTGAGCAGCTTGCGGGTGCCGCGGATCCGGCCGGTGGGCTTCTCCTCGGTGTCGTCCGGGTCCCCCTCGATGTGCGGCATCACGGCGACGCCGGTCTCGAAGCCGGACAGGCCGAGCGCCAGCTTCGGGAAGACCACCAGCGCCACGCCCACCATGATCACCGGGTTGCCGTGCTGGGCGGTCAGCGCACTGGTCCAGTCCGTGACCACGTGCGGCGCCTCGATGATCTTCCAGATGCCGACCGCCACCACGACCACGTTCAGCACCAGGTAGACCGCGACCAGGGCCACCGCCAGGCCGATCGCCTCGCTGAAGCCCTTCAGGAACACCGCGCCGAGCAGCGCGACCAGGATCAGCGTGATCAGCACCTGCTTGCCGCCGAGGACGCTGGTCAGGTGCGGGTTCTCCACCAGGTGCGCGCTCGCGTCGGCGGCCGACAGGGTGATCGTGATGAGGAAGTCCGTCGCCGCGAAGCCGAGCAGCGCCAGGACGAACAGCTTGCCCTTCCAGAACGACAACAGCCGCTCCAGCATCGCGATCGAGCCCTCACCGCGCGGGCTCTCCTGCGCGACCCGCCGGTAGACCGGCAGCGCGCCCAGCAGGGTGACGATCACCAGCACGATCGTCGCGATCGGCGACAGCACGCCCGCGGCCAGCGCGGCGATGCCCGGCTGGTAGCCGAGCGTGGAGAAGTAGTCCAGGCCGGTCAGACACATCACCCGCCACCAGCGCTGGCCCTTGTGCGCGCCGGAGTCCCCCGCCTGCGCGCCGCCCTGCGAACCGTCCTGGCCGGCCTCCCCGGTGGCCGGCTTGTCCGCCGACACGTCCTCCAGCAGCCAGCCGCGCAACCGTATTCGCGCCGACGACGGTTCCGCCGTCGCCGCCTCCGTCGAACCCGACGAAACCACCTTGCACCTCTTGTTAAAGACCCCGTAAAAGCGCCGTCGGGCGACGGCAGTGCGACAGGCTATGCGACCGGCGTTAAGGACGCGTCATCGCCCCGCGTTAAGAAAACGTCATTGCTCCGCAGGTCGCGGCGGGTGGTGCGCCCGGTGGCAGTGCGCCCGCGGCCGGGCGCCGACGGGCCGGCCGCGCGGCGCTGGGGCAGGGCCGCTCCCCCGCCCCGACGCCGCGTGCCGCGAAGGTCAGGCCCGGTAGCCGAGGACGGTCATCATGCCCGTCTCCACGTGGTAGACGTTGTGGCAGTGCACCATCCACAGGCCCGGATTGTCGGCGTCGAAGTCGACGGCGAGCGTCGCGCCCGGCAGCACGATCGCGGTGTCCTTGCGGGGCCCGTCACCGGGCAGCGCGAAGGTGTGGCCGTGCAGGTGGACGGGGTGCCACATGCTCGTGGTGTTGCGGAACTCCAGCCGGACCCGCTCCCCCGCCGCCACCGGGTAGCGCTGCGCCGGGTCGTACCGGCGGCCGTTGAACGCCCAGTCGGCCTTCGCCATGCCGCCGGTGAGCTCCAGCCGCACCGTCCGGTCCGGCGCCCTGGCGGGCAGTCGCACGCTCGGGTCGGCCTTGAGCTGTGCCGCGCCGAGCAGCCTGCCGTCCAGCTCCGCCGGGCGCACCGAGGCGTCCGGCGCGGCGCCGCCGCCGGTGCGCAGCAGGGCGAGCGCGGCGGCGTTCTTGCCCTCGGCGAGCGCGGTCAGCGGGAACACGCCGTCCTGGACGGTCACCAGCACGTCGTAGCGCTCGCCCATGCCGAGCAGCAGCGCCTGGGTGGTGGCCGGCTCGACCGGGAAGCCGTCGGTGTGGGTGACGGTCAGCTCGTGGCCGCCCAGCGCGACCCGGTAGGCGGTGTCGCCGCCCGCGTTGATCAGCCGGATCCGGACCCGGTCGCCGGGCTTGGCGGTGAAGGTCTCGGGCGCGGTGGCGAGCCGGCCGTTGACCAGGTGGAACGGGTAGCCGACGTCGCCCGCGTCGCCGCCGAGCAGCGCGCTGCGGGCGCCCATCAGCATCCGGGACGGGCCGGCGGCGGTGGGCGGGGCGGCGCTCGGGGTGCCGGCTGGAGTGCCGCCCATGGCCGCCATGTCGTGGCCGCCCATCGCCGAGTGGTCCATCCCCGCATGGTCCATCGCGCCCATGCCCCGGGCGAGTTCGGCGAGCACGGCGTCCGGGGTGCTGCCGTCGACCCCGTCCACCCAGTCGTCCAGGACGACGACCCACTCCTTGTCGTAGCGCAGCGGCTCCCTCGGGTCCTCGACGATCAGCGGCGCGTACAGGCCGCGGTCCTGCTGGACACCGGAGTGCGGGTGGAACCAGTACGTCCCCGGGTGGGCGAGCGCGAAGCGGTACTCGAAGCCGGCGCCCGCCCGCACCGCGTCCTGGGTGAGCCCGGGCACGCCGTCCATGTCGTTGCGCAGCGCGAGGCCGTGCCAGTGCAACGAGGTGGGCTGCGGCAAGTGGTTGGCGAGACTGACGGCGAGCGTCTCGCCGACCGTGGCGCGCACCTCCTGGCCGGGCAGGCGGTCGCCGTACGCCCAGCTGCGGACGGTGCGGCCGCCCAGGTCGAGCGTCGTCTCGGTGGCGGTGAGCGCGACCTTGCGCTCCGGCCCGGGCCCTCGCCGCGCCTCGGCGGCGGCGACCTCGGGGCCGCCGGGGGCGACGAAGCCGCCCGGGGTGGTGGGGGCGGCGCCCCCATGGTCCATGCCCTTCATCGGATCGGCGGAACAGGCGGCGAGCAGACCGGTGCCGGCGGCGGCGAGCGCCGCGCCGAGCACGGTACGACGGGTGGGTGTGCGCATGACGGAGTGCACCTCGTGCGGTGGGTGTGGGTGAGCAGGACGTCGCGACGGCCGTCCCGCCCGCGCCGGAGCGCGGACACGGGGCGGCCGGCGCACGCCTACTGACGCAGCACCGACAACCGGGCGAGGAGGATCCGCCCGCCTCCGGGCGGCGGCAGCGCGCGAACGGCCCGCAGCAGCCGGGCCCTCACCTCGGCGGCGGCGTCACCGCTGTACCGCAGCAGGGGGCCGGCGATGAGGAGCAGCAACGTCCAGCCGGCGAGAACGGCCAGACACACCGTCATCGGATCCATGCCGTCGGCCGCTGCGGTGTGCACCGTCTCCTCGGCGCCCGCCGGGTGACCGGCGCTCACGGCGTGCCGCGCCGGCCCGTGGTCTGCCCCGTGCTCCACCCCGTGCCCGCCGACGGTCGGATGGCCGAGCGTGTGCATCGCCACGATGCCGAGCAGGAGCGCCGCGAGGAGCAGCAGGCGCAGGGCCCGGGGGACGGCCGGACGCGGCTCCGCCATCGTCCACCTCCCGACCGATCCCGCCACCAGTTACCCCCGCAGGGTATCCCGAGTCACGGCCCCCGGCCGCGCCGGGGCAGGTCGCCCGGCCCGTGCCCTCCCCGCCGCCAAAGATCGATCCGTTAGCATCCGTCAGCAGTTTGTCGACACGGACCCGGGCGGCACGCCGGTCCGGGGCTCATCAACGGGGGGAAAGACATGGCAGATCCTGATCTGGCCTTGGAGTTCAAGGTCAACCCAGCCGAACTGGACGGCTGCGGACAGAGCGCCCAGCACATCGGCGGACTCATACCGGGAGAGACCGCGAAGATCACCGACCCGTGCAACCAGGCCGCCGGAGGCCTGAAGGGCTGGCTCACCGCCGCCGCCCTCCAGAACTGCGGCACGAACTGGAAGACGCTGCTGGACAAGCTCGGCGGCGACATGGGCGACGTCGGCACCAAGCTCGCCACCTCGGCCGCCTACTACCGCCAGGTCGAGAAGGACATCCACGGGAGCATGCGGAACCCGGCCGCACCGGTCCCCGACGAACCGGACCCCTTCAACACGACCTTCGTCCCTGGCCCCGTGAAGCCCGCCGACGCGAAGGCGGCCGCGTAAGCGATGGACATCAAGACCCTCCACGACGCCGACCTCATCAACCTCACCACCGCGAAGACCGCCTTCGACACCCTGGCCACCGCCTTCGGCCAGCACGTCGAGAACTGGCAGCACGAGGTCGTCGACCGACTGAACCACTCCCAGTGGACCGGGAACGCCGCCGGTCACGCCCAAGCCCGGATCCAGCTCCTGGAGAACGAACTCCAAGCCGCCCAACAGGAGATCGGCCTCGTCAGCAGAGCCCTGTACGACGCGGCCGAGGGCTTCGCCGCCGCCCAGGCGCACCTGATCAACGCCCTCGACGACGCCAGGACCCACAAGCTGACCGTCGCCGCCGACGGCGGGATCACCTGGGACAACGACCCCGGCTCCGCCACCTTCGCCGGCACCGACGCAGAGTCGCAGGCCCGGCAGATCAGCAGCCGGATCACGGCCGCACTCGCCGAGGCCGACCACGCGGACCAGACGATCAGCGCCCGGCTCGCCCACCTGGCCGGCAACGCGAGCGACGGCACCGGGCTCGACGCCGCCACGGCGAAGACCGACCTGGCCGCCGCGAACGCGCTCGAACAGGTCCCCGCCGCCGGCACCGACCCGAACAGCGTCAAGGGCTGGTGGAACGGGCTGACCGACGAGCAGCAGCACCGGATGATCCTCAACCACCCCGACCAGGTCGGCGCCCTCGACGGCGTCCCCGCGCTCGCCCGGGACCAGGCCAACCGGATCAACCTCCAGCGCGGCAGGCAGGACCTCCAACACCAGCTCGACGGCCTCGGCCCGGAGCCGAAGCACTACCTGTCCGTCGCCGAGACCAACGGCGGGCCCGTCCAGAACCCCGACTACACGGCGTGGAAGCAGAAGCGCGACGACCTCGAAGACAAGCTGAAGGGCGTGACGGCCATCGAGAACCGGCTGAACACCCCGGTCAACGCCGAACACCCGCCCACCTTCCTGCTGGGCTTCGACACCAACGGCAAGGGCCACGCGATCATCGCGGCCAACAACCCCGACACCGCCGACAACGTCTCCACGTACGTGCCCGGCACCGGCGCCCGGCTCGGCAGCATCGGCAGCGACATCAACCGCTCCGACCTGATGGTCAAGTCGGCCAACGACGCCAACCGGAAGGCGCAAGACCCGAGCACCACCTCGTCGATCACCTGGGTCGGCTACGACGCTCCGCAGACGATCATCCCCGAGGCCGCGGACGACAAGTACGCGAAGAACGCGGAGGACAAGCTGCACGCCTTCGAGACCGGGCTGCACGCCACGCACGAGGGGAAGCTGTCGAACAACACCGTCCTCGCCCACAGCTACGGAACGACGACCGTGGGCTACGCCATGCGTGACAAGGGCCTTCCCGTCGACAACGTCGTCCTCATCGCCAGCCCCGGCTGCGGCGTCGAAAACGCCAAGGACCTGAACATCGACCCGTCCCGCGTGTACGTGGCGCAGAGCCCGGCCGACGCGATCGGCTGGGCCGCCGCCACCGACCCCGGCGGGATGGCGGACAACATCGTCGACAACGTCGCCAGCTCGTGGGGCCTCGGCGACGGTGACCACCACCTGATCCACGGCCGACAGACCACCGTCCCCCAGTTCGGCGCGCAGGTCCTGCCCACCAATCCCAACGCGGGGCATTCGGACTACTGGAACGACGATTCGCCCACCCTGACCTCCATGGGCCAGATCATCGCCGGAAAGCGGGTCTCATGAGCACCACCGAGCACACCCCGCTGATCAAACGGGTCACCACCACCGCCGTGCTGGCGGTCGCCGTACTGGCCCTGAACGCCTGCGGCGTGCAGACCTTGAACGAGCGGTCGAAGTCCACGATCACGCTCGACCAGGCCAAGAAGCAGATCGACACCTACCTCGCCGACACCCTGGCCAAGCTGCCGGTCAAACCGACCGCGAGCTCGGGCGATTTCTTCGACATGGAATGCGACGCCAACGACATCGGCCCGCACGGCAGGACGCAGACCCATCGGGGATACGACTTCGGCGACGTCCCGTCCGCGCCCAAGGCCGAGGCGGCGAACGCCTTCCGAACGTTCCTGACCGGCCAGGGCTTCCAGCCGGTTCAGGATCCCCCCAATTTCCACAACGACTGGATCAGGCTGAAGAACCCCAAGAACGACTTCCTCGCCACCCTGGACGGGGTCTCCGACGCCAGCCACGACCTCACCCTCCGGGTCAGCTCCCCCTGCGTCTGGCCCGACGGCACGCCACCGGCCTGATCCGAGCCGCCGCACCGGCGCCGCACCCTCCGCAGGGTGCGGCCCCTGCACGTCCGCCCGCGCCGGCCCCGGAACAAACCCCGAGGAACGTCCCCTAAGGGCGTAGACGCGCCCGGGCGCGGGCATGGCTGAATCGTGGAACCCCGAGCAGCAGCCGTGAGAAGGTGTCGGCCATGAAGGTGATCGAGTTCGTCCTCAATGTCATTTGGCTGATCTTCTGCGGTATCTGGATGGCCATTGCCTATACCGTCGCCGGAATTATCTGCTGCGTGCTGATCGTGACCATCCCGTTCGGCGTCGCGTCCTTCCGAATTGCCGGCTTCATACTGTGGCCGTTCGGGCGGACGACCGTGGAGAAGCCGGGGGCCGGGGCGGCGTCCTGCGTCGGGAACGTCATCTGGCTGATCTTCGCGGGCTGGTGGCTGGCGATCGCGCACCTGGTGACCAGCATCCCGCTGTTCCTGTCGATCATCGGCATCCCGTTCGGCTGGGCGAACCTCAAGATGATCCCGATCTCCCTCATGCCGCTCGGCCGCGAGGTCGTCCCCACCGACCAGGCCTGGGGCGCCCGGTAGCCGTTCGAGAAGCAGCCGCAGGATAAACGGCCCCGGGGGGGGGGGGTTAACACCCCCCCGCACCGGGGGACCCGGGGCCGCGTACCCGCGGTTTATCCCGGAAATCCACGGGGGGCGGGCCGCCGGGGTCGGCTGGCTGAGCCTGTACGCGTTCTCCACGGA
>NZ_JBHWIR010000136.1:7978-9999 GCF_042731835.1 Kitasatospora sp. NPDC059817
CACCCTCCCGCCGGCGCGTCCAACCCCCCCCCCCTGGCGTGGGCCCCCTGCACCCGTTACATAACCCCCCCCAAAAAAAAACCCCCCGGGCCCGCCGCCCCCCCCCCCCCCCCGGGGCCGTTCGGTGTGTGCGGACGGGCGGGCTCGTACCGGGCGGCGGTGGGTCAGGTCAGAGGCCGAGCAGGCGCACGGCCTCGGCGCGCATCTCGACCTTGCGGACCTTGCCGGTGACGGTCATCGGGAACTCCTCGACCACGTGCACGTACCGCGGGATCTTGACGTGGGCGAGCCGGCCGGCGCAGTAGGTGCGGACGGTTTCGGCGGTGAGCGGCTCGGCGCCCGCGCGCATGCGGATCCACGCCATCAGCTCCTCGCCGTACCGGGCGTCGGGCACGCCGACGACCTGGACGTCGAGGACGTCGGGGTGGGTGTACAGGAACTCCTCGATCTCGCGCGGGTAGAGGTTCTCGCCGCCGCGGATGACCATGTCCTTGATCCGGCCGGTGATGGCGAGGTAGCCGTCCCGGTCCATGACGGCGAGGTCGCCGGTGTGCATCCAGCGGGCGGCGTCGACGGCCTCGGCGGTGCGCTCGGGCTCGCCCCAGTAGCCGAGCATGACGGAGTAGCCGCGGGTGCAGAGTTCACCGGGCTCGCCGCGCGGGACGGTCCGGCCGGTGGCCGGGTCGATGACCTTGACCTCCAGGTGCGGGCCGACCCGGCCGACGGTGGAGACCCGGCGGTCGACCGTGTCGTCGGCGCGGGTCTGGGTGGAGACGGGCGAGGTCTCGGTCATGCCGTAGCAGATGGCGACCTCGGCCATGCCCATCCGGCCGATGACGTCCTTCATCACCTCGGCCGGGCAGGGGGAGCCCGCCATGATGCCGGTGCGCAGGCTGGTGAGGTCGTGGCGCGCGAAGTCGGGGTCGGCGAGTTCGGCGATGAACATGGTGGGCACCCCGTACAGCGAGGTGCAGCGCTCGGCGGCGACGGCGGCCAGGGTGGCGCCCGGGTCGAAGGAGGGCGCGGGGATCACCGTGCAGGCGCCGTGGGAGATGGCCGCGAGGTTCGCCATCACCATGCCGAAGCAGTGGTAGAACGGCACCGGGACGCAGATCCGGTCCTGCTCGGTGTAGTTGAGCAGTTCTCCGACGAAGTAGCCGTTGTTGAGGATGTTGTGGTGGGACAGGGTCGCGCCCTTGGGGAAGCCGGTGGTCCCGGAGGTGTACTGGATGTTGATCGGGTCGTCCGGCGTCAACTCCCGCTGCCGCTGCGCGAGAAGGTTGGGGTCGGCGCGGCGCCCGGTGGCGATCAGGGCATCCCAGTCGGGGCCGCCGATCAGCACCCTCCGCTCCAACTCCGGGCACTGGGGCCGTACTTCCTCGATCATTCCGGCGTAGTCGGAGGTCTTGAAGCGCTCGGCCGCGACCAGCAGGCGGATCCCGGCCTGGTTCAGCACGTACGCCAACTCGTGTGAGCGGTAGGCCGGGTTGATGGTGACCAGGATCGCGCCGAGCTTGGCGGTGGCGTACTGGGTGAGCGTCCACTCGGCGCAGTTGGGCGCCCAGATGCCGACCCGGTCGCCCTTGGCGATGCCGAGGTCGAGCAGGCCGAGGGCCAACGCGTCGACGTCGGCGGCGAGTTCGGCGTACGTCCAGCGGCGGGCGGTGGCCCGGTCGACCAGGGCGTCCCGTGCGGGGTAGGCGCGCACCGCGCGGTCGAGGTTCTCCCCGATGGTGTCGCCGAGCAGCGGCACGTCCGAGGTGCCGGAGGCGTAGCTGCGCGGGGACGGCGTGGTCGGCACGTTCTGACTCCTGGGTGGGCGCGTGCGGGTCGGCCCCCATGGTCTCCGCCTCGCGCCCGCGCCACCACCCCCGAACGGGGGTGCGGACACGATGCTGGGGCCGGGCCGCGGGGGGGGGGGGCGGGCCCCCCCACCGGGGCAGCCCGGGTTTGCGGTGGTTAACCACGGCGGGGGGGTGGTGGTGATTTTTGCCCAAGAGATGTCGCCCACCGTGTGCGCG
>NZ_JBHWIR010000136.1:10009-21043 GCF_042731835.1 Kitasatospora sp. NPDC059817
GTGCCCCCCGCGCGCCCCCCCCCCCCCCCCCCCCTTGGGGGGGGGCCTACCTGTGGGGGGGGCCGGGGCGGTTTTTCGCCGCCCCGCCCCAGCAGTCGGGTCAGCCGTTGATGCAGGTGTTACCGAAGGCCGGGTTGAGGATGCTGATGATGCCGATCGAGTTGCCGCAGACGTTGGCCTCGAGGTTGATCGGGATCTGGATCTGGTTGCCGGAGAGCACACCGGGGGAACCGAACGCGACACCGTTCGCGGTCGCGTCGCCCGCGGCAGCGGTGCCGGCACCGGCCAGAACGGCCACAGCGGCGAGTGCGGTGGCGGCGAGGGTGGTACGAATACGCATTGCGTCACTCCTTGTGAGGGCAGCGAACATCCATGTGACGAACACACTCGCACCGATCGAACTCGATGGCAGGCCGGGAACGGCCGAATTGGTCACTCAGAGGGCGTGTCGCCCTCCCGCTCCCCCGGCACCGGCCGCGCGGACCCGGACGCGCTCACCCATTCCAGCAGGTCCCGGGCCGGTTCGAGCCCCGGTTCGGCCGCCACCGCGCGGTGCAGCAGTCCGAGCGCGAACGCCCTGTCACCTGCCGCCAGCGCGTCCAGCGCCCGGTTGTAGTCGATCCGAGCGGCGTAACGCAGCCGGAACAGCACGCCGAGATCCTCCCGGCAGGACGGACAGCGCAGGCCCTGCGGGTCCGCCGGGACGGTGCACTGCGGGCAGCGCACCTCGATCGGCGGAACCTCGGCGACCTGCCCGCCGGTCGGGTGCACGTCGGCCGGGGACACCTCGGACGGTGGTACCTCAGACGGAGTCACGTCGGGCGGAGTCACGTCGGAGTTCATCGCGGACCGGCCTCCTCCGGACGGACCGGACCGAGCGACTCCGCGAGCGGCTCGCTGCCCAGCTCCCGCTGCGCCTGCGCGTACAGCGCCAGCAGCGCCGAGCTGTGCTGGTTGGCGGCCTCCATGTTGGCCGACTCCACCGCCTCGTCCAGCCCGCGCAGCTCGGCCATGATCCGCTGGGCCAGCGCCGGCGAGACCATGTTCTGGTTGACGTAGACGTTGCACATGGTGAGCATCCGGAAGGTGTGCCCGAGCGAGTCGCACAGTTCGTCGGCCCGCTGGGCGGCGCGCATGGCGCCCTCCCAGTCGGCCGCCTCGCGGCGCAGCCGCAGGTCGGCGGCCACCGAGCGCAGCCGGTCGAGGTCGCTCGGGTCGAGGTGCTTCTCGCAGTAGTGGATGAACAGGCTGAGGTACGCCTCCGAGCCGCGCACCCAGCGCTGTGCCTTCAGCTGGCGCTGGGCCCGCTCCAGCGCCTCGTCCACCGACTGGCCGCGGGTCTGGCCGGCGGCCAGGTCGTCCAGGCTGTCCATGAGGCGTTGCGCCTCGCGCATCTCGGCCTCGGTGAGCTCGCCGCCCCAGCGGTCGGTGAAGGTCTCGATCTGCCGCTGCTGCTCCTCGACCTGGACCTTGAGCTCGGGGTCGAGGGTGACGCGCTCCAGCTTGACGGTCTTCTCGCCGCCGCCCTGGATCCGCACCGACAGGGTGATGGTGCGGTCCCGGTCGAGGCCGAAGGACACCTCCACGGGGGTGCGGCCGCCGAGCCCGGCGGGCAGCCGCAGGGTCAGGTGGCCGATCAGCTCGTTCTGCTGGGCGATCTCGTGCTCGCCCTCGTAGACCGCGATCTCCAGCCGCTGGCGGCCGCTGCCGGAGACCACGAACTCGCGGCTGACCGGCGAACTGGTCGGGTAGCTGGTGTTCTTGGGGATGATGACGGCCAGCCGGCCGTCGTTGAGCTCGATGCCGAGGTTCTTCGGGGTGATGTCGAACGGGTTGGTGACCTGCATCAGCTCGCCGCAGCCCTGGCAGGCCTCGCTGCCCGGCGGGTTGACCACGCCGCAGGC
Organism: Kitasatospora sp. NPDC059817; assembly: GCF_042731835.1. NCBI lineage: Bacteria > Bacillati > Actinomycetota > Actinomycetes > Kitasatosporales > Streptomycetaceae > Kitasatospora > Kitasatospora sp. NPDC059817. Next base: position 11,914 of record NZ_JBHWIR010000136.1, read on the forward strand.
GGCGCAGCGCAGGCCGACGTCCTCGGCGGCGGTCGAGGCGACCCTGGTCTGCCCGGGCGCGGCGGAGTTGAGCGCCTCGCCGCACAGTTCGCAGGCGGTGACGCCGGGGGCGGCGGGGGTGCCGCAGCGCGGACAGTTGTCGCTGCGCACGGCGGTGGCCGCCTGGGACTGCGCCGGGATGGCCGCACCGGCGGCCGAACCGCCCAGCTCCTGGCCGCACTTGGGGCAGGCGGCGGCCTCGGCGTCGACCGGGAGGTGGCAGCCGGCGCAGGAGACCCGGGGCCCGCCGAGCAGCGTGGTGGCGCAGTTGGCGCAGTTGGAGGCGGAGAGGTCGCCGGGGGCCCGGCACTCGGGGCACTCCACCTCGCCGACCAGCGCGGACTGCACGGCCGCGCCGAGCGCCACGCACTGCATCGGGTTGACGCCGCGCCGGATCCTGCGCGGCCCGAAGACCTCGCCGAGCCGCCGGGCCACCAGCGGGATCGCGGTGGAGCCGCCGACCAGCACCACCTCGTCGATGTCCCCGACGGTGAGGTTGGCCTGCATGATGGCCTTGTGGGTCAGCTCGATGGTGCGCTCGATCTGGGCCTCGATCAGCTCCTCGAAGCGGGCCCGTTCGAACTCCGTCTCCAGCACCAGCTGGCCGGCGCCGAGGCCGGGCAGGATCACCTCGGAGGCCTCCTGGTGGGAGAGCTCGATCTTGATGGTCTCGGCCGTGGAGGCGATCTTGGGGCGGTCCCGCAGGTCGGGCTGGTAGTCCGCGCCGTACTCCTCGCGGATGTCCTCCAGCAGTGCGGTGGTGATGGCCCGGTCGAAGTCGTCGCCGCCGAGCAGGTTGTCGCCCTCGATGCCGAGCACCGAGACCGAGCCGGGCACCAGCAGCAGGATGGAGATGTCGAAGGTGCCGCCGCCGAGGTCGTAGACCAGGACGGTCCGGCCCTCGTCGCCGGCCTCGGAGGTGATCCCGTAGGCGAGCGCGGCGGCGGTCGGCTCGTTGATGATCCGCAGCACGTGCAGGCCGGCCATCCGGCCCGCCTCCTGGGTGGCGGCGACCTGCCGTTCGCCGAAGTACGCGGGGACGGTGATGACGGCCCGGTGGAAGGGCTCGCCGAAGCGCTGCTCGGCGTCCTCCTTGAGGCGGTGCAGGATGATCGCGGAGATCTCGATCGGGGTGTAGGAGCGGCCGTTGAACCAGACGTTGACGTCGCCGTCGGTGCCGGCCGTGACCTTGTAGTCGACCTCCTTGAGGGCCGCCTGGACCTGCGGGTCCTTGAACTTGCGGCCCATGAAGCGCTTGACCGAGCGGATCACGTTGACGCCGTCGATGGCGACCCGGCTGCGCGCCGTGGAGCCGACCAGCAGTTCGCCCTTGCGGCCGCTGCCGACCACGGAGGGCGTGGCCTCCTGGTTCTGCCGGTTGAAGATGATCTCCGGCTCGCCCCGGCGCAGGTGGGCCACCACCGAGTTGGTGGTGCCCAGGTCGATGCCGAGTGTGCGGTACATGTCGTTCCCCTCTTGCCCCTCGTGGTCCTGGCTACTTCTTCCGCTTGCGCCGGCCGCCCGCGGCCGTTCCCTTCCGGCGGGCCCGGGGCGGGGCCGCCGTGGCCCGGGCGGCGGGGTTCACCGGCGCGGCGGCGGGTTCGGCGCCAACGTCCGCGTCCTCGGCCTCCGTGGGCCCGGTATCGTCGCCCCCGGCTTCCGTGGGCTCAAGGTCCGGCGCCGCGGCCCCCTCCGGTACGGGCTCCAGGGCCCGCTCGACGTCCTCCGCGAGGACCGGCTCCCCCACCGGGGCGGGCTCGGGCACCGCGGCGACGACGACCTGGGCGCGGCGCAGCACCTCCTCCTCCCAGAAGAACCCGGTGACCACCGTCCGGACGACCGTCTCCGGCGCCACTGCGGGACGCGGCTCGGTGCCGACGATCTCGGTCAGCGCCGGGTCCGCCGCCAGCCCCTCCAGCCGCATCGGGCGCACCCCGGCCTTGGCGAGGCGGCCGAGCAGCCGCCGGCGGGTGGCCTCGATCCCGGTGCCGCGTCCGAGCAGCACCAGCTCCCGGTCCAGGCCGAGCGCGGCGAGGGCGTCGTCCACCTCGACCAGGATGCCCAGCAGGTCCCGCTGGGTGGCCCGGGCGGTCTGCGCCTCCTCGGCCCGCAGGCGCTGCAGGAGGGAGGCCCGGTACAGCAGTTGGCTGAACGCCTGGTCGAGGTCGACCTCCAGGGCGCGCTGCGGGACGTCCAGCGGCCGGTGGCCGTCGGGCGCGGGAGCGGTCGGCGTGTCGGTCATTCGGGTACCTCGATCTGCGGCAGCACGGACAGGTCGGCCGCGTAGCGGGCGGGGACGGGCGGTTCGGGGTCGGCGCCGCCGGGGGCGGGTTCGGCGAAGTCGGCCGCCGCCTCGGCCCGGTGCAGCACCAGGAGGGCGGCGGCGGGCGGCAGCGGCGGGCGTTCGACGACCAGCAGCGGTTCGGCGAGGGCGGGCGCCAGCAGGTCGGCGGCCTGGTCGACCGGCTCCGGCGGCAGGGGGCGCTGGAGGTCCAGCTCCAGCCGCCGGTCGGGGTTGCGCAGCAGGGCGGCGGCGTCCTGGATCTGCTGACGGGTGTAGCGGCCGGCCTTCATCGCCGGGCCGACGGCGAGGTTGATCTCGCGCACGCCGGCCGTGAGCGCAACGCCCAGGACCTCGTACGGCGACGGTTCGTGCAGTGGCATGGCGGGCGGCTTCTCTCCTCACGGCTGACGGTGACTCAGGGATTGGCTGTGGCTCGGGGATTGGCTGCGGCTCTGGGATTGGCTGCGGCTGCGGCTGCGGATCAGGGATGGACGTATGGGCTACGACGACGGCGGCGGCTCCGCGGTTGCCGTCAGCGCAGTGCGCCGATCCTCCGTTGCAGGGCGCGCAGGTCGCGGTCGTCCGGGTTGTACTCGACGGCCTTGCCGATCAGCGAGCGGGCCTCCCGGAACTGGCGCAGGTTGGCCTGGCCGACGGCGTAGGAGCTGTAGACGACGCTGAGTTCGACGTACAGCTTGGCGACGTCCTCCGGGGTGCGGGACAGCGCGAGCGCCTCCTCCAGCAGCCGGATCGCGTCGCGGTAGCGGTGGGCCTCGTAGTGGCCGATGGCCTCGCCGCGCCAGACGCTGACCATCAGGCGGCGGATCTCGGCCGAGTCGTCGTAGGACCTGGCCTTCTGGAGCATGGCGGCCTGGGTGGTGAACGGGCTGTCCTGGAGGTTGTCCAGCATGTGGTTGGCCAGCATCACGGCGACCCGGCGCGGGGCCTCCTCCTCGGTGTCGCCGTCCCATTCCGGGTCGGCGCGCAGGGCTTCCGCCATCCGGGCGACGGCGAGGGCTCGGTGGTCCGCGAAGGCGGCGATGCGGGAGAGGTGGCGCAGGACGAAGGCGAGGCCGAGCCGGTGGTCCGGGTCGGGGTTGAGCGTGATCAACTCCCGCCACGCGTCGGCGGCCTCCTCCAGTTCCGCTTCGGGGGCGTCGGGGCGGCTGAGCTGGCCGGCCCGGTTGCCGAGGGCGGCCTCCAGGAAGTGGACGGCGGTCGGGTCGCCGGGGGCGAGTTCCATGCTCTTGCGCAGCAGGACCAGGGCGCGGGGGTAGTCCTTGGCCTCGTTGTTGATCTTGCGGGCCCACTGGGCGTAGGTGGCTCCGAGGTCGCCGCGCACCTCGGGGTGGTCGGGGGCCAGCGCGAGGGCCTTCTCCAGGAGTTCGGTGGCGCCCGCCTGGTCGTCGTCGCTGCTCTTGAGCAGGGCGCGGGCGGCCCGGACGCCGCACTCGGCGGCGATCGCGGGCGCGTCGGCGGGCAGGACGGCGCCGGGCACGGCCCGGGCGCGGGTGAGGCAGTCCAGCGCCTCGCGCCAGTCCTGGTTGCGGTGGTGCTCGCGGGCCTCGCTGACCAGGCTCTCGCCGAGCAGGTCCCGCCAGCCCGTTCCGCGTTCGGCCTCGGGCACCGCGTCCAGGGCGCCGACGGCGGCGGCCTGGCGGCCCTGGAGGAGCAGGTAGCGCTGCGGGCCGAGGTCGCCGAACAGGCCGAGGGCCCTGGTCAGCGGGTGCCCGTCGGGGGTCTCCGGTCGCCGCCAGGCCCGTACGGCCTCGTCGAACCCGGCTGCCCAGGCGGCGAGTTCTGGCTCCTGACGGAGCAGCCGGTCGAGCGCGGGGCCGAGGGCGAGGCGCCGGGCGGGGCGGCCGGGCAGGGTGATCCGGACGTCCTCCTGGGCGAAGGCGTCGGCGCTGTGCGCCTCCATGCCGAGGCGCAGGGTCCAGGCGGTGACCTCGTCGCCGGTGCGGCCGGCGGCCCGGTCCAGGGCGCGCAGGTCCTCGCGGAGGCGGTCGGTGAGCGCGCTGCGGGCGGTGGACATCCGCTGCGGTTCGGCCGGGCGGCCGGTGATCCGGGCGGACTCCGCCCACAGGTCGGGCTGGTGCAGGGCGGCGACCAGGCAGCCGAGCGTCCAGGTCCAGATCCGCTCGTCCGGGCCTTCCGAGGTTTCCGGGCCCGCCTGGAGGGAGACCGCGAGCCGGTAGCCGGCCAGGCCGAGCGCGTGCAGCAGCCGGGGGTGGGCCGGGTCCTTGAGCAGCAGGGCGTGGTAGCCGTCCCAGGCCTCGCGGTGGCGGCCCTCGACGGCGTGCTGGTGGGCCTCGTGCTCGGCGAGCAGGACGAGCGCGGCGGCGGCCTGCGGCCGGCCCGGGGCGAGGGTGAGGGCCTGGCGCAGGTCGCCGGCCGCGCGTCCGGGCTCCCCGGCGTCGAGGGCGGCGCCGGCCCGGCGGATCAGGACGGCGCCGCGCGCGGCGTCGGCGTCGGCCGGCAGGTCGGCCAACGCCTCGTCCAGTCGGCCGAGTTCGGCCCGCAACAGGGCGAGGTCCAGCCGTACGGGCGCGGCGGCGGGGCTGTCGCCGAGGGCCTGCGCCCAGGCGGCGAGGACGGGTTCGGCCTGCTCGGGCACCCCGGCCCGGCGGGCGCAGTCCAGGACGGCGCGCAGCGCGGGGCCGGTGCAGCGTACGCAGCGTGGCGAGGCGGCGTCGGCGGGGCGGTGCAGGTGGGCGGCGCAGGCCTCCCGGCCGCAGCCGGCGCAGGTGCCGGTGGCGGTGGCGGGGCAGACGGCGCAGTCGGCCGCCGCGGGCGGGGGCTGCGGCGGTTCGGGGGCCTGGCCGGCGGTCAGGAAGTGGCGGTACCAGTCCAGTGCGGCGGCCCAGTTGCCGGCCCGTTCGGCGAGCAGCGCCCGCAGCCGGGCGAGGCCCGGGTCGCCGGCCGGGTCGGGGGCGAGCGGGGCGAGCAGGGCGATGGTCTGGACCGGACGGCCGGTCAGCAGGGCGGCGGCGGCCAGGTGGTAGCGGTCGCGCGGCCCGGTGGCGGCGTCGAGCAGGGTGCCCAGCGGTTCGGTGGAGCCCTCGGCCAGGACGAGGGCGGCGCGCAGCCGGGCCTGCCGGTGGGTGACGGAGCCGGGCAGGGTGTCGGCGAGGTCGAGGGCGGCGACGGCCCGCTCGCGCGGTTCGGGCCGGTCGCGGCCGGTGATCAGGAGGTGCGCGGCCTCGCGCAGGGCGGCCTCGCGCAGCGCGGCCCGGTAACCGGGGGCGGCCGGGTGGTCGGCGGCGGCCTGCTGCCAGAGCTCCCGGGCGGCCACCGGGTCGTCGGCCAGCCGGGTGCGGGCGAGCCGGTCACGGGCCAGGGCCTGCCGTTCGCGCAGGTCCTCGTCGTGCAGCGGCTCCCAGCGGGCCAGGGCGCCGGCCGGATCGTCGGTGCGGGCGAGGGCCAGACCGTGGTGGAAGGCGGCGATCCGGGCCCAGCGGGAGTCCGGTTCGACGTCGGCCTCGGCGCCGAGGACGGGCGCGGCCTCGGCGGCCTGCCCGGCGGCGAGCAGGGCCGCACCGAGCCGGACCCGGGCGGGGCGCCAGTCGGGGGCGAGGCCGAGGCCGGTGCGGTAGTCGGCGGCCGCCTCGGCGGGGCGCGCGGCCCGCTCGTGCACCAGGGCGAGGCCGAACCGGGCCGGGGCGAAGGAGGGTTGGACGGTCAGGGCGGCGATGAACTGGTCCCGGGCCTGCTCGTCGGCGCCGAGCAGCAGGGCGAGCCGGCCGAGGGCGTAGCGGGGGCGGGGGTCGCCGGGGGTCTCGGTGGCGGCGGCCGCGAGGTCGGACCAGGCGGCGTCGGTGGCGCCGAGCCGCTGCCGGGCCAGGCCCCGGAAGAGCAGGCTCTCGGTGCGCAGCGCCGGGCCGCGCCCCCACGGGGAGGGCTCGCCGGGGCCGCGGCGCAGCGCCTCGTCGAAGGCGGCGACGGCGGGTTCGTCCCGGTGCAGGGTGAACAGCTGGGCGCCCCAGCGGAACCAGAGTTCGCCGCTGCCGCCGGGGGCGGACGCGGCGAGCAGGGTCTCGGCCTCGGCGGCGCGGTCGGTGCCGCGCAGCAGGGCGGCCCGGGCCAGGACCGGCCAGTCCCGGCCGGGCAGTGCGGCCAGCGACCGGGTGGTGGCGCTCTCGCGCTGCTCGGGGGAGCCCTCGTGGCAGAGCCGCTGGAGCCAGTCCGCGGCGCGGGCGGCGGCCGCGGCCTCCTCGCCGGGTTCGGCGCCGTCGGCGGTGGCCTGGAGGAAGGCGAGCAGCGGCCCGAGGTCGCCGTCGGGGGCGGATATCCGCTCCTCGGCGAGGCGGTGCAGGCTCCACCGGGGCAGTTGCCGGGCCGGGTCGGCGAGCAGCGGGAAGGCCTCGCGGTGCAGGGCGAGGGTGGCCTGCTGGTCGCCGGTGGGGACGGTGGCCTCGGCCTGGCCGAGCAGGGCGAGGCCGCGTTGCGGGCGTAGTTCCTCGGGGCCTGCGGCGAGCCGTTGGGCGAGGCGCGCGTAGCGGCGCCGGGCCTGCGGGGCCTTGCCGGCGGCGAGCCGTTCGGCGGCCACGGCCAGGGCCTTGGCCACGGCCTGGGCGTCCAGGCTCCGTCGGCGGCGGGCCAGTACGACGGCTGCCGCACCGGCCAGTGCCACCACGATCAGCAGCACCGCGAGCTGCACCATGCCCCGTCCCCCTGCGCTTGGAAATACGCCGATCGATGATCAACACAAGGTGTGTGATCATGAGTTGACGCCGTTTCGATGTTGATCGGGCGCCCATCAGAATAGGCCCTCCACCGGACAGACGAACAGAATTGAGCACTATCCTGGGCGACGCAGCGGAAGCGGTGTGAGAACCACCGCGCGGGAACCGGCCCGAGGCCGGGTCGTGGCGAACAGGCCAACAGGCCAACAGGCCAACAGGGTCCAGTCGGGGGATGCGTGTCCGAGTCGCGTTGGGTGCCCGGGCTCCGGTTCGGGCCGGAGTTCGACCCCGAGCAGTACGAACTCCTGGAATTCCACCACCGGGGCGGCGAGGCCGAGGTGTGGCGGGCGGTGCGGACCGGCCACAGCGGGCTCAAGGAACTCGTCGCCGCGAAGATCATGCTGGAGCGCGACCCCTCCGAGGTGCGGCGCTGGCTCGGCCGCTGGGACGACGTCTCGCACAACGCCCACCGCCTGGGCGTGAACGACCTGGTGGTGCCCAGCTTCCTGCTCGGCCCCTCCCCGCACCGGCCCGGCGCCGCGCCCTCCGCCGGGCTGCTCGGCTACCAGATCTCCCCCTGGGTCGAGGGCGTGCCGCTGCACACCTGGGCCCGCACCCAGCGCGGCGGCCCGGCGGCGGTGGCCGAGGTGCTGGCCCGGCTCTGCCGGATCGTCGACGAACTGCACCGCAAACGCTGGGTGCACCGCGACATCTCCCCCGCCAACGTCCTGGTGGACGCCCAGAACCAGGTCAAGCTGATCGACCTGACCTTCCTGGCCCCGCTCGACCACACCCTCACCGTCGCGGTGTTCACCCCCGGGCACGTCCCGCCGGAGGCCGAGCAGGTCGGCGGCTTCCCCACCACCGCCAAGGACCTGTTCGCGGTCGGCACCCTCGCCCGCACCCTGCTGCTGCCCGACCACGGCCGGCTCGACCACCGGCTCGCCGCCGAACAGGCCCGCGCCGAACTCCTCGCCGCCGGCTACGGCGAGGACCTGGCGCGCTGGGCCTGCGAACCGCTCGCCCGCGAACCGGACCGCCGCCCCTCCCCGCTCGGCCCCTGGGTGGGCCGCGGCCGCGAACTCCTGCGCTCCCGCCGGCCGGTGGCGCGCACCGCGGGCCTGGCCGTCCTGCCCGACCGGGCCGGCCGGCCGCTGCTGGTCACCGGCGGCGCCGACGGCACCGCACTGGCCGGCCCAGGACACCACGGGCAGCGCCTGCCGGCCGGCCAGGGGCCCGGCCCGGTCAGGGAGTTGCTGGCCGGCTGGGCCGGACACCAGGGCGAACTGGTGGTCTGCGCCGAGGACCGCGGCGGGACGCTCTGGGTCGGCACCTCGGCCGGCTGGTGGGAGGCCGCGCGCGGCGTCAGCGGGCTCGCCGGGGCGGTCAACTCCGCCGGGGAGATGACGGTCTGGACGGCGGCCGGCGGCGCCCTGCGCTCCTACCGCTGGGCGCCCGGCCTCACCCTCACCGGCCAGGAGCTGCCCGGCTGCCCGGCCGACCGGGTGCTCGCCGCCCTGGAGGAACGGGCCGGGTCCTGGCTGGTCCTGGTCGAGCACCGGGAGCGGGTGCTGAGCTGGCGACCGGGCTCGGCCGAGCGCCCCGCCCCGCTGGGGCCGCCCGGCGCCCTGCGCGCCGGGGCGCTGGCCCGCACCTCCGCCGGACCGCAGGCCGCCACGCTGCGCCCGGACGGCTCCGTCCAGCTGCACACCCTCGACACGGCCGGCCCGGCCCCCGAGATCGGCGACGGCGAGCCCTCCCTCGGCGTCGCGATGGCCGGCCACCGGGGCGGCCCGACGGTGGCGCTGGCCGGCGCGGGCGGCGTCCGGCTGCGGCTGCCGGCCGGCGGCGCCTCCCGGCGGCCGCGCTGGTGGCGGCCGACGCTGCGCCCGGCCACCCGGGTCGCGCTCGCGATGGGCGAGGACTGGCGGCTGTGCCTGGCCGCGGTCGTGGAGGGCGAGTTGCAGTGCTGGCAGGAGGACGCGGCGTACCGGTGGCAGGCGGTGGCGCTGCCCGAGCAGGGCTGAAGCGGGGCTTCGCGGGGCTGAACGGAACGCGCCGGGGCCGCCGCAACAGGGGGGGGTTGGCGGGGCCCCGCGGGGGGGGAGGGTGGGGGGGCGGA